>CAZDEU010000119.1:0-8799 GCA_964504265.1 uncultured Bacteroidales bacterium | reverse complement strand
TTTTGTTTGTTACTTTTAGGAGTGGACTCAACTATATATCTAAAATCTTAAATTTATTGTAGTTATAACGAAATCTTGTAGTTAAATCAAAAACCTGAGGTCAGTTGTTCTGAATGTATACATTTATATGGTTTTGGAATTTGAACCAAGACGTTTTCCAAAATAAATATCTTAAACAAAATGCAATTTGTGTTTTATGACATGTAAAATAGTAAAAGCTTTATTTATTAATAATAAATTTTTTAATAAAAACATTATTATTAACATGTATTTTCAACAAATATATCCCATTATTAATATGTTTAATATTATAACTGAAAACATAATTATTGGAAATTATATTTTCTTCAAATGCAATACAATCAATATTACGTCCTTTAATATCATCAATATAAATAGTAACTTTTGATTTGTTATACGACGATAATTTGATAAATAATTTATCAATTACGGGATTAGGATATATTGTAATATTTTTTATATTTTCAATATCCTTATCATTAATTGAATTAATAGTTATTGTAACAGTATCTGAAAAAGCTGAGCAGTTAAACTGATTATATATAACAACAAAATAATCACCAGGTAAGATAGGGGTGTAACTTTGCTGAGTTTCGCCGTAAAGCATATTTCCATTATGGTACCATTGATAAGCAAAAGCAGGTGAAGAAATTAAATCAGAACCTGTTTGGCTGATACTTGGTTTTGTAGGTGAAGGATTAATAACAACAGGAAAGTTTGCCGAAGTAGAAGTATCGCAATTATTATAAGTTTGAACATAAACTGTAACATTACCTACAAATGATGTATCCCATAATATAGTAGCAGTTGAGCCATTATTTATAATAGAACCAGCATTAGGCGGATCAAGTAACCATAAAAAGCCTGTTGCATTTAACGATATTGCTGAATAATCTGATATTTCTGTTCCCTGACATATATTTGAATTACCACCATGAAAAAGTGGAGGAATAACATTTTCGCCAATAAATATAGGTAATTGTGTTTGCATTGAAGTATCACAATTGTCAAATATTTTCACTCCAATTATTGCATTGCCAGAAAATAGTACGTCGGGAGTAAAAGTAATATCAGCCCCTGAACCTGAAAAATTTCCTGCCTGAGGTGGTGATACTTCCCAAATATAATTAGCATTAGGGACAGGAATTACACTATACATATTTATTGATGCTGAAGGGCAAATAGTATCAGTACCATTAATTGTACTTGGTGGATTAAGTGACGCAGGAACTCCAAAATTCCATCCGTTATTATTGTCAACGTCGGCACTATTTAAGCCTGCATACCATGAAGCTCCACCAGTTGCAAAATTATCTCTTAATTGTAAGAAATCTAAAACTACACAACCGTTAGCTTTTGATAATATTGCTTGTATACCAGAAGTTGTTGACCTAATATCAATAGGAAAGCCTCCTAAACCTGTGGCAATAATCTCGTCTGTTATTGTTTGTGTTAAGTTCGATTCTAATTGATATGTTCTGCCTGGCGAAAATATTAGTGTATCATAAGTTGCGTTACATTGCATAGTTCCATTTGATAAAAATATCACCTTGTTAAAACTTAAATTTCCATAATTGTTATTGTAATATAACCTTGATGTACCATTTGAATTTGTAAATTCAACATCATAAAAGGCGAAATTAGTATAGTTTCCAAAATATGTGCTTACATATAATCCGCTTCCATTGCCTGTAAAACTTATCAATGATGTTCCTGCATCAAAAGCAAAATTATCATTATATATACTAAATGCTGAACTTGATGAAGAAGTTAAAGTTATTTTGCTAGAGCCTAACGTTAAACTACGTGTTGCAGGATTTGAAGAACTTGAATTGATAGAATTGCAATTAACTAATTGATTATTAGTATTAAGATGTCCATTTATAAGATATATTGTATTATTTGAATTAAATGCGTCAGTCAATAACCATTCACCGCCTGCACCTTGAAAATAAACATTACTAATAAATGATTTTCCAGATGATGTTATTGTATTTCCATTTGATGTTGATTCAAAATTGACCCTTGATTGCAACGATAAATTCATAGAACTTATAAATATTAATGAACCATATATACTTAAAGAATATGTGCTTGTGCCTGTTAATGTTGGAGTGAATGTAGCTCCAGTCCAATCCATATTTTTGCAGTAGGCATTTGCATTAATATTAACTGATTGAGCAGGTGATGTAAAAGAATTATTATCAAAAAACACATCATCATGTACTGTGGGAATACAAGCACCGCCAGCACCTCCGCTTGATGTTGACCAGTGTGCAGGATCGTCCCAATTGCCTGTGCCACCTACCCAATAAAGATCTAGAGGAGCAGTTGTATTGATTATCCATCCAGTATTGTTTGAAATATCAACTGAATTATTTGCTGTAAATACTGCCCCCCCCTGTGCATCCATATCTCTCAATGCTACATATTCAATTGTTATAGAACCAGATGCTTTATTTATAATAGCTTGTATACCACTTGTCATTGATCGCATATTTATTGGTTCATTACATGTTCCTATACTATTTAAAGTATTTAATATAGTTTGTGTTCTGTTTGATTCAAACTCATAATATTTTGCTTTTGAAAAAGTAAGATTGTTAATTGTGCAGTTAGCCTGTATTTGCCCATTTCCATAAAATATAACATCATTGAAAATTAAATTTCCATAATTAAAATTATAATATATTCTGGATAACCCAGTTGTATGTGTAAATTCAACATTATATAATGTTAAGATGCTGTTTGTGCCAAAATATGTACTGTTGTATAAACCACCTCCATTGCCAGTAAATCTGATAAGCGATGTGCCAGCATCTAATGTAAAGTTATCGTTGTAAACACTCCATGCTGAACTTGAAGTTGATGTAAGTGTAAGCGTTGTTGAACCTAAAATTAAACTTCGTGTTGCTGGGTTAGATGCACTACTATTAAATGAATTTGCGCTAACATTTTGACTATTTGTGTTAAGAGTACCATGATATAAATAAATAGTATTTGAAGTTGAAAAAGGATCTAATAAGGTCCACCCGCCACCAGCACCTTGAAAATAAACGTTGCTAACAAACTGCTTCCCTGCTGAAGTAATTGTTTTCCCAAGAGTTGTTGCTTCAAAATTTGTTCTGCCCTGAAAACTTAAATTCATATTATTTATAAATACTAATGAACCATATATATTTAAAGTATATGTATTTGTTCCAGTAAATGTAGGATTGTACATTGCACCTGTCCAATTAATATTATTACAAAACGCATTAGTGTTTATATTAACACTTTGAGCTGAACCTGTAAATGAATTAGCATCAAAAAAAACATTGTCGTTTACAGTTGGGACACAGGCTCCTCCATATCCACCACTAATTGTTGACCAGTGCGTTGAATCGTCCCAATTGCCTGTTCCGCCAACCCAATATAAATCAATAGGTGCTGACGTATTAATAGTCCAACCTGAATTGTTGCTTACATCAACTGAATTATTAGCAATAAAAGTAGCACCGCCTGTTGCATTTATATCTCTTAATGCAACATAATCAACTATAACATTACCTGATGATTTTGAAATATTAGCTTGACTACCACTTGTAAGCGATTTAATATTTATAGTTAAATTGCATGTTCCAATAGCAGTTAAACTGTTAATTATGGTTTGTGTTTGTTGAGCTTCAAGTTCGTAAGTTTTGCCTTTTGAAAAAACAAGATCATTAAAAGTGAAATTTCCTTGCAATTGACCGTGTGATTTAAAAACTGCTTTATTTATAATTAAATTACCGTAATTATTATTATAATAAATTCTTGAAGTACCCGCTGTATTAGTAAACTCAATATTATTAAAAGTTAAAATACTATAACTACCAAAATATGTGCTAACATATAATCCACCGCCGTTTCCTGTAAAATTTATTTGTGAAGTGCCTGCTGAAAATGTAAAATTATCGTTATAAATGCTTAATGCTGAACTTGATGTAGAGCTTAATGTTATTAATGACGAACCTAAAGTAAGACTACGCACCGCAGGATTAGAAGGGCTGGTGTTTAAAGAAGAACAATTTAATTTAAAACTATTTGTGTTTAAATGTCCATTATATAAATAAATGCTGTTTGTAGTTGAAAAATCATCTAAAAATATCCACTCTCCGCCGGCTCCCTGAAAGTATACATTATTTATGAATTGTTTGCCACCAGTTGTAATTGTTTTGCCTGTTGTAACTGCTTCGAAATAAACTAAACCTTGAAAAGAAAAATTCATAGCAGAAATAAGTTTTAAAGAACCATATATTTTAAGGCTATTTACAGTGGGTCCTGTAAGTGTAGGAGTAAATAACGCACCTGTCCAATCCATGTTCAAACACGATACAATTGTCTGGTCAATAGTAACAACTTGAGCAGGTCCAGTAAATGAATTAGCGTCAAATATTACATTATCAAATGGTGATGGTACTACTAT
The DNA here is from genome assembly GCA_964504265.1 of uncultured Bacteroidales bacterium. Lineage (GTDB taxonomy): Bacteria > Bacteroidota > Bacteroidia > Bacteroidales > JAKIYJ01 > JAKIYJ01. The sequence continues at coordinate 4,331 of CAZDEU010000119.1, read as the reverse complement.
TGGATTAATGCTTCCACCCGACGTTGTTGCCCAATGTTGTAAATCAGACCAGTTACCACTGCCACCAATCCAATAATAATCAGCAGCTTTTGAATTAAAACTTGTCAGAAAACAAAATGTTAACAACGTTAATTTTAATAAGAAATATTTTTTCATCTTGGTAATTTTTAAATTGAGAAAATTAATATATAAAATATACATATTGTAAACTATTTAATTACGTAAAAGAATGTAAAAATTATATATAAATATTTCAAGTATTCTTAGCGATGATGTGGTTTTTGAATATATATATAATTATTAACATTTTTTTTGCTAATATAATATTTTTTTATTAAAAGTTATAGTGTTATAAAAAATATTTACATTATTTCTAAAAACATAAAACTATTAATAATCTATTTTAATGATAATATTTTTCAAAATACATAATGGGGCTTATACGCTTTGTGAGATATTTCCCTCAAAAAACATTTTATACATATTCAGGAAATGCAATAAAAAAATCAGCAACTACAAAAGTACTGCCACCTATAAAAACAATATCGTTTTCAGATGCGTTTTCTATTGCTTTTTGTGCAGCTTCTTTAACTGAATTGTACGCATTGCCTTTTAATCCTATATTATTTGCAGTATTTGCAAGTATATTGCTATCTAATCCCCTTGGAATATCAGCTTTACAATAATAATAATCAGCTTTTTTTTGTGGCAACAATTTTAAAATATTATCTAAATCCTTGTCGTTTACAACACCAATAATAAAATGTATTTTATCTTTATTCAGGCTGTTCAGTTGATTTACTATTTCTGTAATGCCGGCTTTATTATGTGCAGTATCGCAAATAATTAAAGGACTTTCGGAAACAATGTCCCATCTCCCTTTTAAACCTGTATTGATTTTAACATTTTCAATACCTTTTAATAAAATATCATCTATAATATAATAACCTAAATTATTTAACTCTTCAACAGAACACAACAAAGTTTTAAGATTTTTTGACTGATAAAAACCTTTTAAAGGACATTTTATATTATCAATATAATTATTACCTTTTTTAAAAGTCTGAAAAGTCTGAAAAGTCGAATTATATAAATTATTAGTATCATTATTTTTATGTTTAAGCGAAATAATTTTATCGGCAAAAACAATTTTACTATTACTTAAAAATGATTTTTCTAAAAATACTTTATCAGTTTCTGCATTGCTTTCGCCAATAACAACGGGTACATTTTGTTTAATAATACCTGCTTTTTCAGATGCAATTTTTTCTAATGTATTGCCGAGAAACTGAGTATGGTCATAATCAATATTTGTAATAATTGATAATATTGGAGTTATAATATTGGTTGAATCTAATCTTCCGCCCATTCCTGTTTCAATTATTGCAATATCAACATTTTGAGACGCAAAATATTCAATCGCCATAACAAAACTCATTTCAAAAAATGAGGGTTTAATTTCTTCAATATTTTTTTTATATTTTTCAACAAAAGCAACTACATTCTCTTCGGGTATCATCGTGCCGTTTATTCTTATTCTTTCTCTAAAATCAACAAGATGAGGTGAAGTATATAGCCCTGTTTTTAAACCTTTAGTTTGTAATATTGATGCTAATAAATGAGATACAGACCCTTTGCCGTTTGTACCTGCTACATGAACAGAAGGAAATTTTTTGTAAGGATTTCCTGCAACAGCGCATAATAATTCAGTATTTTTAATATCAGCTTTGTATGCTGCAGCACCAAGTCGTTGGTACATAGGCAGCATACTAAATAAAAAGTCGATTGTTTGGTGGTATTTCATTAATCAAGTCGAAAAACGTAGGTTATAGTTCCCATTTGTTCTTCAAGGGCATCAGATTTTGGATGAAATTTTGATTTTTTCGCAGCTTCAAGTGCTAATTTACGTAATTTTTCACTTGTTGAAGTTGAGCCTCTTGCACCAGCAGATGTACGTGTAACATTCCCGTTTCTGTCGACCCATATTGTAACAACAATAACACCAGTTTCAGAAAAGTTTTTGCTTGGTTCGGGAAGATAGCTTGCAGTTCTACCATTTAAATCAAAACCAACTCCTGTACCTGCGCCAACACCTGTTCCTTTTCCATCGCCAGGATTATTTCCTGCTCCACTTCCCTGGCTGTTTCCCCAACTTCCATTACCAGAAGAATTTGTACTCCCATCATTTTTGCCAAGCAAACTACCATCAGGAACCCATTTTTTAGGTTTTTCTTCTTCTGCAATATTTTTATTATTATCAACAGTATTATTTTTATTAATACTGTGAGACTCTTCATTATTTTGAGTAGCATAATTATTAATTGCGTTTGATGATGTGTTAAGCTGTTTGGCAGATGCCGCTGCATCCATTTCAATATTGTCGCCGGAGCCAAGGCTGCTTCCTCCTTGAATTTCAACGCCAATTTCCTCAGGCAGAGGTAAGGGAGTTCTGAACCCGGCTAACATAAATACTGCAAAAACAATAACATGAAACAATATTGTTCCAATAATACCTTTTATGCGGTCTTTTTTTGTTTCCATAGCTCAGAGTTTTTATAATAATCTTATACGAAAAGCTTAGTTTAAAGGTTTTGTTGCAAGAATTATTTTATGCTTAGTATTGTATTTATCGTTAATAACATTAACAACATCAATAATACTGACAATTTCCTGTACAGGAACACTTTTGTCGGCTTTTAAAACAATAGAAGCATCAATTTGACCCTGTAATGTTTGTTCTAAAAGATTTTGCAGTAAGGTAAGATTAACAGGTCTTTCTTCAAGAAATATCTGTGATTTATCATCAACGTATACTGTTACTGTTTGCTTAGCCATAGTTTTGCTGTTGCTGTTAGGTAGCAAAAGTTTAATAGCATTAGGACTTACTAGGGTGCTTGTGAGCATAAAGAAAATAAGCAATAAGAATACAAGGTCCGACATTGATGCCGTACTAAATTCAAGACTTCTTTTGCTTCTCATTTGAATAGCCATAATTTATTCCCTTTCAAATTAAAATTTTATAAAACATCAGGGAGCTGGTTCGTGAAGAAGGTCTATAAATTCAGTTGCCCTTGCTTCCATAATAGAAACTAATTTTGAAATTCTTGCTACAATAATATTATAGCAAAAATAACCTATAATACCTACAATAAGACCAGCAACGGTAGTAACCATAGCTTCGTAAATACCACCCGACAAAGTAGCTATATCAATATTATTACCTGCTTTCGACATATTATAAAACGCGCGAACCATACCCGAAACTGTTCCCAAAAAACCTAACATAGGAGCTGCACCTGAACATACAGCAAGAGTTGTAACATTTTTCTCAAGTTTAGCTACTTCAATTTTGCCAACATTTTCTATTGCAGTATTAATATCGTTAAGCGGCTTACCTATTCTGGTAATACCTTTTTCAATCATTCGGGCAATAGGTGATGCGTTGCCTTTGCACAAAGCAAGTGCGCTGTCAATTCGGCCGCTGTGAATAAAATCTCTGATATTATTCATGAAATTATTGTCTTCGTGCGAAGCCCTGTTAATAGCAATAAATCTTTCAATAAAAATATAAATAGCTAAAATTGAAAGAATAGCTATTGGTATCATTATAGGTCCACCTTTTAAAGCAAGGTCTAAAAACGACAGGCTTTCGGTACCTGTTTGTGCGGTTTGAGAAACAGGTAAATCATTAACACCATTTTGCATCAGTGTATCAACCGTTGTATTAATTACTTGTAATAAAATTGAATTAATCATATTTTTTTATTTATTGCACAAAAATAATATTTTGAAGGTAATAATGTAAATAAATAACAAATTATTTTCAACAATAGTTTGTTAATATCAAAAAAAAAAATTCACTTTAGTATAATTTAAAAATTTTTCTGTTTCAAAGTATGGAATACATTGTTTGTATAACATTTAACAAATTCAAATATTATTTTATTGAAAAATATATTTTTGCATTATATATTAAAATTTAATATTACTTATATATAAATCAATATTTATGATTAAACAAATTATTGAAAAATCTATATATTTATAAAACAATAAGTTTAATTTATGTTATAAATGTAATTTTTCGATCCTATTCGATAAATTTAGTATTAAAAAATTATTTGGTGGTTTAAAAATTATTTTTTTTGATTAGTCCCTAATAAATTGGACTGAAATTACTATTTTTAATTAGTAATTTTATTGAATAAATATAATAACCCCTTAAAATCATTTTTACAATTTTTTGTAGTTTTGCTAATCAATAAATATAAAGTTCTATCTTTGAAAATAATTAATACAAGTTATCATAAACAACCTTGTTAAATTTAACA
>CAZDEU010000118.1:0-8872 GCA_964504265.1 uncultured Bacteroidales bacterium | reverse complement strand
TATTTGGGTGTCGCTAAATAGAAAACACATACTGCTAAATATGAAAATAGTCTTGCTAAACTACTTTTGGCTTTACGTAAAAAGCTAATTCCTTATAATATCGAATTTATTATAGAGATAATATTTAATAACATAGATTAATTTATATAAAATTATTATATAAAAAAAGGAGGTATAAAACCTCCTTTTTAAAACAACTAAACCCAAAATTATTTAATTATATGTAACATCTTAATGTCTGTTTTAACTTTATTTTCTTTTCCTTTATAATACAAATGAATAAAATAATTTCCATTTTCTATATCAGTTGTTTGAAAATTAATAGAATGTGATCCTGAAATTACAAAGTCATTATAAATTTGTTTTACTTCTTTTCCGTTAATATCATATAATTTTATAATAATATTGCCGTCTTTCGTTAAATTGTAATTAATATTACTTTCTATGTTGGCAGGATTAGGCCAAACAGAGCTAATAAGTTTTGTTTCATCCGAAATAATTAATTTTGGTAAATTTATTTCAGGAGTAAAAGTATTGTTATTATTATCTACAATTTCACTTTCGTTGCTTAAAGTAAATTCAAATACATTATTGTTCAAATTTTCATTATAGATTGCATTTGGATTTGCTGATATATAAATAACTCCAAATACTTCTTCGGGCATAAGAGTTAAATTTTGGCAATTATTATCAACCCATCCTATTCTTATTTGCCCGTCAATCAAATTATATGTAAATGCAGGGTCATAAAATTCAATATTATTAATATTAATAACTTGTTCAGGGTAATTAAGTATAAGTCCTAAACCCTGTACATCAATATAATTCTTAAATTTTAGTGGTATAGCTATAACTTCACCCGAAGCTAAAGTCAACTCGGTTTCACTTGTAAGGCTAAAATCAGGATTTTGAGCCTTAGTTTGTGGTGGCGAATATGAACCATTTAAATCACCTGTGCACGAACCTCTTACATAGCTATCTTCTTCAACATCATCATCACCATCTTTGTTTCCGGTTAATGTAATATTTTTTGTTTCAAAAACCCATTGTTGTTCAAATTGTAAAAGTTGTAATACATATCTTCTGATAATTTCTGTCGCATCGTGCATATTAATAATGCCATTAATATCAACATCAGCAGCTTTAAATTGAAGTGGAGTAAGTTCTATATTGCCTTGAATATGCTGTAAAACCATAAAAGCATCTTCAAGACTTATGCCACCTGCAACTGCATTGTAGTTTACTTCTATTGTATAATCACCAAAAGGAAGTGAGCTGAATTTATATAAACCAGCTTCGTCTGTAATTGTTTGCCCTACAGTTTCACCGCCTTGGTTATAAATAGTAACTGTAGCTCCAACAATAGGATTTTCATTTACATTGTTATAGGTTACTAAACCATTAATTTGCCCTTGTCCAAATATTGTTACGGGCAGTACAAGTAATAAACATGTTAAAATTTTGCAAAAACTTTTTTTCATAATTGTTCTGTTTTAAATTTGTTAAAAAATAATTTTTGATGGTTTGTTTTACGTTATTTATTTGATTTTGTTTTAAATTTACATTAATTAAATTTAATGTATATTTGTTATATTTAATTAGTTAATACTAATAATGTTAAAAAGGTAACCCTGTTTTTAATTTTTTTTTATTGTAAAGGGTTACTTTTCTAAAATAATGGCATTAATATAAACAAAATGATTATCGTTAATATGTAAAATAAATGGATATTTATGGAGTTAAATTTTGAAGATTTACAAAAGTATCTTGATGAAGAACTTACACAAGAGCTTAAAGTTGATTATGAAAAAGAAATTTCTGAAAGCAAGGTTTTACAGAAAAAACTAAGCTTGATAAAAGAAATTGATATTGCTATTCAGGATGAAGATGCAATTGAAATGCGGGCTAAGTTTGAAGCAATTCATAAAAAGCATAAAAGAAATAGTTTTAAAGGAATTAAACATTTGAATGCCAAAAAATACTGGGCTGTAGCCGCAACTATTGTTTTGTTAATGGGAATTGGTACATTGCTTTGGGTTAATACTTCTCATGAAAAAGCATTATCAGGCGATGAACTATACAGCATGTATTATGAAGATATTAATGCTTATAATTATGTTAGAAGTTATGATAGTGGCGAACCAAACTTAGCTAGTCAAGGTTACAATTATTACGAAAATAAAGATTTTGTTAATGCTGTTGAATGTTTTAAAAATTCTTTAAATGAAAATCCTCAGGATTATTCTGTTAGATTGTATCTTGGCTTGGCTTATATGGAAACAGAAGACTTTAATGAAGCAATATCTGAGTTTGATTTTATATTAAACAATAAACCTAATCTGTTTTCAGACAATGCAGAGTGGTTGCTCGGCTTATGTTATCTAAAAACTAACGATAATGAAAATGCTGTTAAGCAATTCGAATTAGTCGCAAGTAATCAAAATAGTGTATATAGTCAAAAAGCTGTTGAAATTCTTAAAAAGTTATAGTTTTTTAAGTTTAATTAATAATTGTTTTGTGGTTTGATTTGTTAAAAAAACCGGATTTTCCCGGTTTTTTTTATTTTTAATATATAATATCAATTTTAGTATGAACCCATATATTTTCTTATAACCCATTCAATTGATATTAATAATAGAATTATTGCAAGCACAGGAAATATATTTACCAAATCATTATATCTTTTTTCAACATAGGAAACTGGTTTTATCTCTTCTTTATTTTTAATCAATTCGTAAATATCTTGAATTTCTGAAGGGTAAAGCATTTTGGCATTTGTTTGCTTAGCAATATTATACAATAACGAATGATCAGCAACTGTATTAACATATTCAATATTAAGTTCTGATACTGTAAATGCACCATTTGTACTATAAATTTTTTCCCCTATTTTTGCTTTACCTATGTACGAATATTCGCCTATTGGGAAAAATCCTGCATTTAATGAATATGCATTCCCTGATTTACCGAATACATACCGAAAACTATTATTTTTATCGTTTGTTATAGTTAATTCTACTTCAGGTTCGTTAATAAGTTCATAAGAATCATTATATAATTCGGCGTTAAAAATAATTAATTCATTTTCTAAAAACTTTCTTTTAACTGAAATCCTAAAATTACTTTTATCAGCTTTAACTGTTAAATATTGCATTATTTTATTTACAAATTCATTATAAGCGTCATGATTATTTAGCTTGGCATAATTGGTTATTCTCCATCTCCATAATCCTGTACCACATATAACTCCATTTCTTTGTCCCATTATATCATTAAATAAAACAAGTGGAATATCGCTTACAACTTTACCAATTTTTTGATAAAGCATAACACTAGCTGAATTCATTATTTTATAAGTGCCAAAATGAGATACTAAAGGAGGTAATGCCGAAAATAAATTCTGTGTAGCATCATCAATTTTAAATAATGCAAAATTGTTTGAGTAGGAGGGAGTTGCGTTGTTAAAACCAGCCTTGTTTACACTAATTGTTAGTCCGGCTTTTAAACTATTAAAAATAGGTAAATTAGTTTCTGTACCAAGTATATACAAAATAGGTATTTCAGCTTTATTAATTCTTTCGATGAGTTGTAATGCTGAATTTTTAATATAAGGTATCTGATGTAGAATTATTAGACTGTAATCTTCAACAGGTTTTTTATATTCATCTAAGATGTATGTTTCGGCTTCGTAATTATAATTGTTGTCAATTGAATTTTTTAATGCAGCCAAATCAGGATGTGGCACTGCGCCAAGTATAAGGACTTTTCTGCGACTGTCTAAGACCTGAATAAATATTTCTTGAGCATTATTTTGTATTATATGTTCACCCTCAACGGCTTCGACAACAATTCGGTAGCGTTGTAATCCTGCTTCTTTAGCTTCGAGCATAACTGTAATGCTTTCTGAAAAATTATTGTTTAATGGCATTATAGGCTTTGAAAATATAAGTTCTTTGTCTTTATAGATGCGTACTTCTGTTTTTAGCCCCTTGCACTTTGCTGCGTTAATATTTATTTCGATAGGGAAAGTATTGCCAATATATGTAATTTTGTTATAATTAACTTTTTTTATCTTTACATCCCTATAAACTGTTGTGTCGCCCAAAGCAATTGTAAATACAGGAAATGATAATTTCTGAGAAGAGTACAAAGGGTTAATTCCTTTGTTGTATAATCCGTCAGTTGACAATACTAAAGCTCCTACATTTCTGTTAGCAAACCTAATTGATAAATCGTAAAATAATTGGGATATATCTGTTTGTTTACCAGAGTAATCTACAGTATCTTTATTTAATATTTTTTCACTAAAATTAAAATATCTGAAATCATATTCAGATGAAAATTTGTTTTTAAGTTTTTCAATGTGTTTTAAATATTCAGTTTTATAATATAATGAATCTTTAACAGCTACTAACGAAGCCGAATTGTCATGAGCAAAAATGATAATAGGTTTTTCAACTCTTTTGAACACAGTTTTAATTAAAGGGTTTAATAATAAAAATGCTATAAGTGTTGACGATAAAAACCTTAAACCAAATAATGCCAATAAATATTTTTGAGGGAAATCATCTCTTTTGTTTTTGTAATATAATAATAAGGCATATATTAAACCTATTGCTATGCAAACAATTAATAGCCAGACAGGCGATGTAGTAATTATACTAAAATTCAATTTAATCAGTTTTTATATTGTTTGGTGCAAAGATAATTATTAATAAATAATCGTAATAAAATTATTGCTTGTAAATATTGACTTTGGAATAATACAAAGTTTAAAAAATGTAATTTAACTTTCTTATAAAATTTATTATTTTGAAGTAAATTTATTAAATTTGTCGCATAATGGAAGAAGAAAAAATGGGAACAACTGAATGTAAAGATGATAATAGTTTTTTTACACGTGGATGCCGATATACACCTCGCCCTTACCAGCATAATGACGATATTTATTGCGGAAGTTGTAGCAAACTTGATACTTTCGATTGGCTCTCAAATGTTAAACCGCCAGCTAATCAAATAACACACGATATTGTTGAAGTTCGTTTTAAAAATAATAGAAAAGATTTTTTTAGAGAACCTCAGGATGTGAAATTATTAAAGGGTGAATTAGTTGCAGTTGAAGCCTCACCAGGTCACGATATTGGCATTGTTACTATGCAATCGGGCTTTCTTGTCGATTTACAATTGAAACGCAAGGGGATAGCTATTAATGATAACAACATTAAAAAGGTTTACCGAACGGCTCGTTCTGCTGATATTGAAAAATGGATAAGTTCTGTGAAACAAGAAGAATATGCGATTAAGCATACTAAAGAAATTACAGATACCTTAGCTATTGATATGAAATTAAATGATATTGAATTTCAGGGCGATGGTACTAAAGCAATTTTTTATTATACTGCCGAAGAGCGTGTCGATTTTAGAGAGCTTATTAAAATTCTTGCCGAGCAATTTAAAATTAGAATTGAAATGAGACAAATTGGTGTTCGACAGGAAGCCGGAAGGCTTGGTGGCTTAGGTGTGTGCGGTAGAGAAACTTGTTGCTCTTCGTGGATTAATAATTTTAAATCAGTAACAACACCTACTGCTCGTACACAGCAACTTCCTTTAAACCCTCAAAAGCTTGCAGGCCTGTGTGGAAAACTTAAATGCTGCCTTAATTATGAACACGATGTTTATATTGACGCACTTAAGGAATTCCCCAATAGTTCAATTATTTTAATTTCTAAAGACCGTAAAGCTTTTCATCAGAAAACTGATATATTTAAAAAAATTATGTGGTATGCTTATTCTGACGACGAGAATAACTTAATGGCTTTACCACTACAAAAAGTTTTGAAAATTATTGATATGAACAGCAGAGGTAGATTCCCCGATAAACTAGAAGAATTTGCTATTACTAAAGAAAAAAAGATTGATTTTGAAAATGTTGTTGGACAAGATGAATTAACAAGATTTGATGATTAATATGATGAAATTTTCTTTTATTTATATTAAATCTGTTTGGATTATTCTTTTATCTTCTTTGTTGTTGATAGCTTGCGAACCGCATACTATTTACCGTACTAATAAATCTTTGGATAATAAAATTTGGAGTAGTAACAATACTTTAAAATTTAATGTACCTATAAATGATACAACAAAAAAATATAATTTTTTTATTAATATTCGTAATTCTTCTGATTACTCTTTTATGAATCTTTTTGTTTTTATGACTACTCTTTATCCTAATGGTCAAATGAGTAAAGATACTATTGAATTTATTTTGTCCCGCCCCGACGGTAAATGGCTTGGGAAAGGAAGAAGCATTATTGACAATAAAATTTTACTCAAACAAAATATTATTTTTACTCAAAAAGGTATTTATTCTTTTGAATTTGTTCAGGCAATGAGAGAAGAAGAACTAAAAGGAATTGAAGATTTTGGAATTCAGTTAGAAACTGTAAAATAATTGGGTTTTATGGCTAAAAAAAAGAAATCAGATAAAGTTATTCATAATAAATATGTAAAAAGATTATGGACCATTTATTTAATAGGATGGGGCTTCGCTTTTTTTATATTTACACTTATTTCTTTAGGCGGGATGGGCTTTATGCCTTCTTTTGAAGAACTCGAAAATCCTAAAAGTAATCTTGCTTCCGAAATTTATTCTGCCGATGGTGTAATATTAGGTAAATATTACATCGAAAATAGGTCTAATATTCATTATCAGGATATTGCTATAAACACAGTGAATGCTTTAATAGCAACTGAAGACGCTCGTTTTTATAATCATTCGGGTGTTGATATGAAAAGTATTTACAGAGTTATTTGGAAAAATATTATTGGTGGTCAAAGAAGCTCTGGTGGTGGTAGTACCATTTCACAACAGCTTGCTAAAAATTTATTCCCGCGTAAAAAAAATCGTAATTTTATTGAAACTTCAATTATTAAGCTGAAAGAATGGGTTACTGCTATTAAGCTCGAACGCAATTATACAAAAGATGAAATTATTGCGATGTATTTAAATACAGTTGATTTTGGCAGCCAGTCGTTTGGGCTTAAATCGGCTGCTAAAACTTATTTTAATAACGAAGTTGACTCCTTGAAAATAGAAGAAAGTGCTTTGTTGATTGGTTTGTTAAAAGCACCTACTTTTTACAGCCCTGTCCGAAATCCTAATAATGCGTTAAGAAGAAGAAATGTTGTTCTTAATCAGATGCGAAAATACGATTATCTCTCTCAACAACAGTACGACAGTATTAGCTCTATTCCTATTGATATGTCGAATTATAGAATTCAGGACCAAAACGCCGGTTCTGCTACGTATTTTAGAGAATATTTAAGAGGAGAATTAGTTAAGTGGGCTGAAAACCAAAAAAAATCAGATGGAACGCCATATAATATATATAAAGATGGATTAAAAATTTATACTACTATTGATTCGAGAATGCAAAAATATGCCGAAGATGCTGTGTCAAATCACATTGGTAACGAATTGCAAAAAGACTTTTATAAACACTGGAAAGGCTACAAAAAAGCTCCTTTCGATTATAGGCTGAAAGATGAAGATATCCAAAAGATTATTGAACAAGGAATGAAGCGTAGCGATAGATATATTAATTTGAAGAAAAACGGTATTTCTGATGCAAAAATTAAGGAAATATTTAATACTCCCGTGCCAATGACTGTCTTTAGCTGGAAGGGTGATATTGATACTGTTATGAGTCCTATTGATTCTATTAAATATTATAAGTGGTTTTTGCTTTCAGGTTTTATGGCAATGGAACCTCAAACAGGTTATGTGAAAGCTTATGTTGGAGGTATAGACCACAGACATTTTAAATACGACCACGTTATTAAAGCTAAACGACAAGTGGGTTCTACTTTTAAACCTTTTGTTTACACTCTTGCTATGCAGGAAAAAGAATTTTCGCCTTGTTCCAAAATACCTAATGTGCAGGTTTCATTCGATTTGCCCGATGGGAAAAAGTGGGAACCACGTAATTCAGGAAAATATAAAAATGGTGAAATGGTTACTCTAAAAGAAGCTCTTGCTAATTCAATCAACTGGATTTCTGCTTTCTTAATCAAACGATATTCGCCTGCTTCAGTTATTACCGTTGCTCGAAAAATGGGTGTTACCAGTGATATCCCTGAAGTTTATTCTATTTGCCTTGGTACTCCCGACATTTCTTTGTACGAAATGGTTGGAGCTATGAGTGTGTTTGCTAATAAAGGTGTATATATTAAACCTATGTTTATTACTAAAATTGAAGATAAAAATGGTAATATAATTCAATCGTTTGTACCAGAAAGGTCCGAAGCAATGAGCGAAGAAACAGCCTATCTTATGCTCGAACTTATGAAAGGTGTTGTTGAAAGCGGTACCGGTGTACGTTTACGTTATAAATATGGCTTAAATAATCCTATAGCAGGTAAAACAGGAACTACCGACAATAACTCCGACGGATGGTTTATGGGTATAACACCTAATTTAGTCGGTGGTGTTTGGGTTGGTTGTGAAGACAGAAGTGTCCATTTTAGAAGTACTGCATTAGGGCAGGGTGCTAATATGTCGTTGCCTATTTGGGCTCTCTTTATGAAAAAAGTTTATGCCGATAAAACTTTAAATGTGAAAACTACTGATGATTTTGAAAAACCTCTTAAACCTCTTTCTGTAGAAATTAATTGTAGTAAATATAATGCAGGTTCTATTGAAAAAAATATTCTTGATGGCGAAATATAAGATTGCTATGCAGATTATATAATTATTGAGTTAAAAATTATTTTGAAGTACTGTAGTAGTTTACAAAGTTAAACGTAAAATGTTGAATTTTAAACGTAAAAACAACTTTATTTGTCTATATAAATTCTCATTCGTAAATAAAAC
>CAZDEU010000117.1:0-8886 GCA_964504265.1 uncultured Bacteroidales bacterium | reverse complement strand
GTTAAATAATATTTTCCCGCATTAGTAAAATCAGCATTATTAATAACAGGATTTTGAACTGAAGAAGTAAACCCTGCAGGTCCTGTCCAAGTATAAGTAGCATTAGCAACCGAAGAAGTAAGATTAATATCACTACCAAAGCAAACAGGAGAGTTAGACCCTGTAGAAAGACCGGCAATAAAGGGGTCAGAATATTTTATAATACCTTCGAGTTTCCACACTTTACCTTGTGGTACAGTTTCTGGGGTTGCTCCAATATTTAGTGTTTTGCTATAAACCAACGAAAAGCCACTTCCTACGCTTTGAGATTCTTCATTAAATTCTATAACGCTTATTAATTTAACTCTGTTGCCAGCAGCAACTGAAGTTCCAGCAGTAAGCCATAATGGTAAACTAAGCCCTTGTTTATTATTGCTATTAAAAGAAACAGCATCTATGGCATCACCATTAATAATTATTGTTCCTTCACCGCATGGGTTCTGAGCAAAAGTGCTTATAAAAAAAGCAAATAATGAGAACATTGAAAGTAAAATTTTTTTCTTCATAAATTGTTGTTTAAATTGTTGTTTTATTTTTAAATATATTTCAAAAAAGTATTAATTTATTATTGTTAAAACTAAATATAAATAAATACATATAACGTTTTTTTTATTTTTTATTTTTATGGTTTTTTACAAATAAATAACAAAAAATAACTAGTATATAATTAATTTCTTACTATAAAAATTATTTTCTGCATTAACTTTTAAATAATAAAAACCTTTAGAAACATTATCCAAATCAATTTCGTAAATATAATCATCAATTACAGCTTCTTTTGACCAGATAGTTTGTCCTGCAATATTTATAACATCTATGTTTAAATATTTGTAAGTTAAATTATTGAAAACAATGAAAAATCTGCCATTTGAAGGGTTGGGATATAAAACCAGATTGTTTTGACAATTAATATCATTTATACCTGTATTATTCAATAATAAAGTTGAGTCGATATAATTTGAACCACAAGTGTTATAAACAGTTAGGCTAACGTTGTAATTATTTTCGGAAGCATAACTATGCAAAGGATTATCTTCGTTGCTAAAATTTCCATCTCCAAAGTCCCAATAGCAAGAATCGTAATTTATTGAATTATTATAAAATTGCATATTTTGCCAGTTGCCATTGCATGTAAAAGCAGGAGTTGGAGGTAAATTAATGTTTACTGTAACAGGTACAATTATACTACTACACGAATCATTTTTTTGAACTTCCCAATCATAAAAATAGTAATAATAAGATGTTGGAGTTGATGCACTTGATTTAGTAATTGAAACCAAACCGTTAATATCGTAAGGATAAGATAAAGAGCCGTTACTTCTGTATAAATTGGGCGATACAGGGCCTGCAAGTCTATAATTTGAACCTGGGGGAATATTAAAATTAAGATTTATCCGACTTTCGCCATCAGGAATATAAAAAGTAACTGATTGCAAAGTGTTACCAGCGGAATTTTTAAGATAAATAGTGCGATTCCCTGAACCTGTTGCATAAACTTTAACAGATTTTAAAATAACATTTTGCGAAACATCAAAAACAAGATAATGTTCGTAGGGGGACGAAAAATTGGCACCTGTACCTGTGTTATCTGGCTTGCCGCCATAATAGTATGTAGGAGAGGTTACAACACTTTGAACGTAATATTCGGTAGTACTACTTAAATGAGGAGTAAGAAATGAATTTCCCGTATCAACAATATTTGTTCCTAAAGGGTCGTCGTACCAAACAATATTGCCGACACCTGAAGCAATTAAAAGATAATTACCAGCAGAGCATCCTCCCGAACCGACAGCAGTGGGTGGCGAAGGCATGCCAACACTAACATAAGATATTTTTTCCAACGAATCAGAACCTGCAACATTAGCTACTTTTAATTTTACAGTATATAAACCATTAGAAGCATATATATGTAAAGGGTTTTGTTGAGTAGAAGTATTTCCATCGCCAAAATCCCATAACCACGACGAAGGCATGTAGTTTGAATTATCAGTAAACTGAATAACACCAGTGCAGGTAGCTGTTACCGATGCAGTAAAATCGCAAATAGGTTTGCAAAAACTTGAAATATTTATTTTTGATATATATGGTTTGTAATTATGTTTTGAAATAGTCAGCAATATTTCATTGCCACTAATACCAGCAATATTTATTGAACCTGCACCACTTGATAAAACGGTTGAACCTATGAGTTGACCGTCAACTACAATAGTTGCAAGTGCATCATTTATTGAACAGGAATATATATTTAAATAATTATCACCACAATCAATAGAATTATCGTGAGTAGCAGTAATAGCAGAAGGATTGGCTGTCCATATTCTCATAGCTGGATCACCAAACCAGTTAAGCAGTTCAAAAGTATATTTACTATTTCCCCATGTTTGCACCATCCTTACAAGTCCTTGTATGCCAACAAAACCCATATTATAAACAGGTGAGTGTGAAGTAGGAGTACCAACTGGATTATGTGCGGAGCCTGTAAAGTTGGGAATAAAACCAGGGAAAGACCATATTGCATCAATTAAACCTATTGATAGCCCATCATTATAACCGCTATAACTTACTTCGCCATGAGCAAATACGCCAACAGCACCACCGTTAGCTCTTCTTAAAAATTTTTCAGCAAAACATTCTGAATAATAATATTTACCTGTAAGGCAATTAATACTAAATACTACAGGCAGGTTCTGAAAATTGTTAAGATTGTTTATATCAGAATTACTGTAAGCAGGGTCGCCCCAACCAGTTTCGTAACCGTGGTCGCGGTGGAAAAGATAAAGGACTCCATTAGTACTATTAATAATATTGTTTATATTTGTTTTAGTGCCATTCCACGATAAATTTGGTTTTTTTAGGTAAGCGGGCAGTGGCTCTCCGTTTGCATAATAATCATCGTTCCAATATAATGGATTTTTTGAAGACCCAGTATAATAAACTCTGTTAACATCAAATCCTTGTTCATTAACCATATAATTTAAAATGTCTTCGCTGGTTTGGGCAAAACGTCTGTCAGCATAGTGGTCATTATCATCATCCTGAAAATAAGCCGCATTAAGCCCGTTAGAATAAAATGCAGCATTCATTGTAGGATTACGTTCATAATTAATAATTTTTGTTACAACGTTTAAAGCTTCGCTGGCACTTGTTACAGAAATTCTACCGCGAGCCATATCGGGCATATAATCGCTTGTACCATCCATGCAAGCATAATATATATCAGACGCATAACTATCGCCGGTGGCAGAGCTTGTTAAAACTTGACCTGGTACATCGCTATGGTCGCCAATAATTAAAAAGTAATCAGGTTTTGGAGTCCAGTTTTGGTAGCGTTGTTGTATTGCTGATTTCACACTGGCAGATGTCCAAGATGATGATGAAACAACTTCAACAGAATAACCTAACTGGGCTTTCCATTTTGCCATAGAATCTGCTGCGGCTAAATAATTATTATGAGTAATAATAATATAATTAACAGAAGGACCACTAACATCTTTATGCGTCAAATTTTGGTTTTCTTTATGAATAGATTCGCCATTTAATGCAAAGTTTGTTACAATATTTAAAAAATGTTGTGATGTTTTTTCATAATCAAAAAATCTGTCTGCCTTTTTAAAATCAATACTAAAAGAAACAGAAGTATGAGCATAAATTTCTTTTTTAAGAGGATTATATTGCAGTGGACAAATTTGTACAATAAGCATGTTAACTCCCCTAATAATAAGAGTATCAATAATTTGAACTGGGCTTTGTGGATAAACTATATCAGAATTATAAAACTGCTCATCAATTTCAAACTCAGGTTCTGAAGCGCCATATTGGTCGGTAGCAGGCTTAAGGGCAGGATAAATTAAAAAATTTTCAAAAACTTTAATTTCAGAAGGTTCAATTCTTAATGAAATATTTGCTCCTAATGGAATTGCAATAATTTCATTATGTGCAGGCAATGCAGGTTTACCAACTTCTTTTAAATACGAAAAATCTTTTATATCTAATAATGAATATTCATTATTGTTTGCTTTAATAAGTTTATTGTAAATACCGTCAAATTCAAACCTAACATCAATACCTTCCAATCCTTTGTCGTTGAAGAAACGTATAGCAGAATTTTCATTTGTATTTGCATTATTATTAAAACTAATAATATTATTCTGAGAATAAATATTTAATCCCAGCAATAAAAAAGTATAACAAGAAATTAAATGTTTTATCATTTTTATTTTTAAAAAATCATGAATTAGTATGACAAAATTTTTCGAATATAGGTTGTGTTTTTAGTTCTAATATTAACAAAAAATACTGAAGCTGATATTTCTTGAATATTAATAGTATAATTATTAAAACCTCTATTAGCCATAATTTTTTCAGAATATATTTCTTCTCCCAACATATTAAATAAACTAACATTAATTACTTCTGAAAAAGGTGAATTAATATTAAGGTTTATGAAATCTTTAGCAGGATTAGGGAAAATATTGATAAGATAATCACTAGAAAGTTTTGAAATATCAGTATTAATATAATATACAGTATCTGTTGTTGAATCTGAATTGCAACTACTGTTAGCTATTAGCGATACAATATAAATACTATCTTTATTGTAAACATGAATAGGATTAATAACAGTTGAAGAATTACCATCGCCAAAATTCCAAATATAATTATAAGCATTAGTAGAATTATTAACAAAAACAACACTATCGCCTACGAAGTAATAATTAAAATCAGCGACAGGCAGTGTATCAGAAACAATAATTTCTACTGAAGGAGATGTAGCACTACACCCATTTTCATCAATAATATTATAAAAATACGTACCTGCAGTAGATGCGTATATTGATTGTAAGGTATCGTTATTAGGATGCCATAAATATTGCGAAGCAACTGAATTGTGGATAGCATCAAGAGCTATTGAGTCGCCAGTGCAAAGATACACAGTACCATTTTGTGATATAGTAGGATTAATAGAAACTACAGTAGCATCAACAGGTATTCTAGGGCTAAAGCATGTATCGGTTTCAATAATTTCCCAGTCATAGAAATAGTAGTAATAATCTAAAGGTGTACCCGAAGCGCTCGAACCTGTAATAGTAATAGCATCTCCTATTGAATAAGGGTATGCAGTGCCACCATTGTTTCTATAAAGGTTGGGATATGTTTGCGCAGCTAATTGCAAACCTGTACCAACTGGAACATTCATATTTAATTCTACCCTGCTTTCTCCATTAGGAATACTTTTAGTAACAGTTTCAATATTATTTCCGTATGCATCACGCAAATATATTGTTCTGCTGCTATTTGACGAAGAATATACTTTCACTGATTTTAAAATTACAGGTTCGTAACAAGTAAATGACTGATAATGAATATAATTTAAATTATAATTTCCTCCACCGCCACTATTATCTGTTTTACCACCATAGTAAATATTATTAACAGTATCAGATGCCTGAACGTAATAAGTAGCTGAGCTAGTAAGGTAAGGAGTAGTAAAAGTAGAGCCAGTAGCTATAGTAGTATTTCCAGTAATATCATCATACCACGAAATAATACCTTCGGAAGTTGAAGCAGATAAAGAAAGTGTACCAGAATCACAAACAAGGTCAGGTACAACAACAGGCGTTTGTAATAAATTTACATTAATATAATTGTTAAATGTAACAGAATCAGAGCCATAGGCATTAGTTACAGTAAGTTTGACATTATAAATACCATTATTATTGTAAGTATGTAAAGGATTTTGTTGGAAAGAAAAATTACCATCACCGAAATTCCATTTCCACTGTTGAGGTCCATTTAAACTTATGTCAAAAAATTGAATAGAACCAGTACAAGTAAAAGTATCAACAGTTGTAAAATTTGCAAGGGGTGGCAAAGTAGGAGTAGTGCATGTCCAGTACATTTTAAAACCTTCAAGATTTAAAGCAGGATCGGTATAAAATTTAATAGTTGCGGCACCACCTGTATTAATAATACCGGGCGAACCAGTTGTATTGCAATATCTGCCAATAAGAGGTGAAGAAGTTGAAGAACCGTTGTAAATTTCAAGATAGTCATAATCGCATATAGCGCCTGAACCACTCTCAACATCAAACATTTTAAAATCAAGTGTTAAAGCTGAAGCACCTGGTGGGGCAATAGTAGTAATAGAAGTACTGTTATTAGGATAAACTCCTGTACCACCATTGTCATATAATATACCATTGCAATCATTAATGTTTGAAGTACCAGAAGAAGGCATTATAAAACTACATGGATTTTGAGTATCAACACTAATAAAAGCAGTTTTTGCAATACTGTCGTTACCGCATGCTCCACCGTAACCAACAAGACTAACTTCAAAATTGCCATAAGTATTATAAGTATGCGAAGGGTTTTGCTGAGTGCTTGTATTGCCGTCGCCAAAATACCATTTATAAGAAGATGCGTTAACAGTAAGATTGTTGAACTTTGCTACAGCAGGCGTTTGGCAAAAAATTGTTTCATCGCATGAAAAATCTGCTGTAACATTAGCCGAATAAGGGTTACCTACTCCAACTGCGTACCACGCATTAGTAACGGCTTCAACTTCAGGAGAGCAACTGCCATAGAGGTCAGCCGTTGCTATAATTGAATAATAACGAGCATCATAGTGTTGAGCTGTATTTGTAAGATACACAGTAAGCAATCTGAATGCGATTTGTTCAGCTTTTTGCATACCAATGCCTGTAATATTATAAGTATTATTATTATCATTAGTACCACTACCTCCCTGAACTATCAGATAAAACCAATGCGACATAACTCCACAATTTGTATGTACACCACCATTATCACCTGTTCCAGAGTACCAATATTGCCCTAAATAAGTATCAGGCAGTCCATAAGATTTAGGATTAGCCATAGAACGAAGTGCAGAGCCAATATTTTCACCAATTAACCAATTGGCATCAGCAGGTTTTGCATAAAATTCAAGTGCAGTACCAAAAATATCACTAAAAGCTTCGTTCATAGCTCCAGACTCATCTTGGTATACTAAATCAGCAGTATAAGAAGTTAAACCATGAGTCATTTCATGTCCTGCAATATCAATTGGTGTTAGTGGCGACCAACTGCTACCGTCGCCATCGCCATAAGTCATTCTTAAGCCATCCCAAAATGCGTTTGCATATAGATAATCGTAATGAATATAGCTAAGCAAAGCAAGTCCTGAATTATCAAGGCTGTTGCGGTTATGTTCATTATAAAGATAATCGTAATATTTTTCGGCAGCCCAGTGAGCATCAGTAGCAACCTCATCAAAATTTGAATTAAAATTATCCCAATAATTGTCGTTATCAGTAAAATCTACTGCATTTGCGTAGTTAGTACCTTGTTGCATATTATAAGTTCTTATACCGTTTCCTCTTCCACTTTCTCTTAGTCTGTATGTACCCGAATAACTATCAGACGTAATGGTTTGAGTTCCGCTGTATTTTGTAACAGCAGTACCAGGTGTATCAGTATTATGGATTATTGGTAATTTCATAAGAATTTTTCCTGAATAAGCATCTACAAAAATCCATTCGTGTAGTAAGGTATCAGAGGCGTAAACATTAAAGCGCCAAGCAAGTTGATGAAAGTTATTATTATTATTATTATTGAGGTAAAACAACTCACCTTCAGGGAAATAGGTTGCGTTTGGGTTTTCGCTTTGTTCTTTTAAAGCAGTTTCTTCTTCGACCGATTGCCATTTAAATTTTTTAGCTTTTGTACTTCTCAGAGCGTAATCAAGAGCTTGCGTTTCTTCAATTATATTACCATCTGTAATATTAATATTTTGGTATAAAGTACCATTTAATGAATAAATTTTGTTATTAGCAATATGTAATATAAAAGTAGCTTCAAAAATAGGGATATTGTTATAAGTTTGAATGCAGCGATAATGATCTTTGCCTAAAGCATCAGATTCTCTTGATGTGATGTTAAAATTGATATTGTTATTAACTTTAAAGTAAGTTTTAGACCATTCATCGAAATTATCAAAAGTAATATAGTTGTTTTCTGCAAACTCAACATGATTTGGAAGTTCATAATCCTTGTTATACCTGAGCAACTTAGCACCTTTAATTCTGTTATTGGCATCAGAACCATAATATATGCTTTCCTGAGCTGATAAATTTAAAATTGAAAACAAGAAAACATATATATATATTAATATTTTATTTTGCATAATATTAAATTTTATTGTTTTTAATGATAAAATATTAAACGGGCAAGTTGTTGTCATCTAAATAGTTAGTTGAATTAACATGTTTGTTTTATACTTTCAAAATTGTGCATAAAGTTACGAAAATAATGCAAATAATCTTATACTTTGCTAAGTAGGTAAAAATTATTTTGAGGTGTTATGGTAGTTCATAAAGTGAATTTAGGATTGATGATGTACATTTGACAAATAAAAAAATCAAAGATTAATGATTGTTTAATTCATATAAATTTAATTATAATTGTGTTTAATAGAACATTTATATCGCTGATGCAATGGTTTTTGCAGATTTTCAGAACAATTGACCTCTACGGATTTTAATATGATACTAAAATTAGTGGTATCAGTAAAACTTTTTGTTCTGATACCAGTAAATGCTTATAACAAGAACTAGCTCTGAAAAGTTATTTATTTGAGAAAATTTTTAATATGGCTCTGATTAATTATATAAACAAGGGAATGCATTACCATAGTTTAATATACGAATCTTTTACTGTTTTTTGTTTTATTACCTTTCGAAGTGGGCTCAAGGTTAGGAATTTTAATTTTTTTCCAAAATTAACTTCATTCAATTGCCGCTTTATTGTAAGTGTTAGTTTTGCTATTACGTGTATTAGACTTTT
>CAZDEU010000116.1:0-9038 GCA_964504265.1 uncultured Bacteroidales bacterium | reverse complement strand
TTGATAAAAATTGCAAAAATTGTGTTATAGCTGAAGTATATGAATATATTTTAAAATTTTGTATATATGCTTAATTATCCTGTAAAAATACTGTTAGCTTTTGAACAGGCTCTTGAAGGGAATACGAAAATTTTTAAATGGTTGCTTAATAATGGATACCCTGAGTTAGCAGCATTAGCAGCTTCAATTCATGCTGACGAAAAAGCTTTTCAGTGGCTGTTTGATAACGGATACCCTCATTTTGCTGTATTTAGCAATGCTATTGATGGTGAACCTAATGCGTATAAATGGCTTAAGAAAAATAATTTTTTATTTTTGATAGTTTTGGCTGATGCCTGTAAGGACAAAACAGCAGCTTTAGACTGGTTATCGGCTCACGACCTGAAAATCTTTATTAAATTAGCTTATACCATAAGAGATATTTTAAAACAACAGCAAAACGATTCATCCGATTATCATAAAATTACATTTAGATAAATATATTATTATTATCCGCATTTTGAATAACCACAATACTTACAGGTTAAGCAACCATCCTGATAAGTGAGCACTTTTTCCTGTCCACATTCTGGGCATTTATGCCCAGTAGCTTCAGTACCATCGGGGATAAATTTTTTGAGTCCTCGAACAACGCCGTTTTTCCAAGTGTTAATATTTTCGCCCAGATTAAGGTTTGAAATGAGTTCAACAACTTGTACCAAGGGCATACCGTGTCGTAATATGCCCGAAATCAGTTTGGCGTAATTCCAGTATTCAATATTAAAAGAGCGTGATAAGCCTTCTATTGTAACTTTGTAACCGTCTTTATCTTTAAACTGAAAATCATAACGTGCTTTTTCGTTGCCTTCTTTATTGCGTATAACCCAACCTTTTGAAATATTATTTGGGATATAAAAATTATCGGCTTTACCTGTAAAAATCTCGTAAGGTCTGCCATTTAATAAGCCAACTACAGCAATCCATTTTTCGTAATCGTTTTGAAAACGCACTATTTCAGACTCTAATCGTTTGGGACGTGGTGGTGCTTTAGTTTCTACAATACCTGTGGTATAATTATTAGGGGAATTGTTGCTGATTAAAACGCCTTGTCGAGAGCCTTCTCTATAAATAGTTACACCTTTGCACCCCGATTCCCAAGCGGTTCTGTACACATCAGCAACGACTTCTTCGCTAACATTATTAGGTAAATTTACAGTTACACTAATAGAATGGTCGACCCATTTTTGAATAGCACCCTGCATTTTAACCTTGTCGAGCCAGTTAATATCGTTGGCAGTTGATTTATAATAAGGAGATTTTTTAATAATTACCTGCAGGGCATCGTCGTCAAGCGAAGCTAATTCGTCAGGATTATAACCTTTAGTTTTAAGCCATGTAACAAATTTATGGTGAAAAACAGTGTGTTCTTCCCAAGAATCGCCTGTTTCATCGACATAAGCTATTTTGACACCTTTTTCGTTAGGATTAACTTTTCGTCTTCGTTTATAATTAATTTTAAAAACAGGCTCAATACCCGAAGTAGTTTGGGTACAAATGCTAACAGATCCGGTTGGTGCTATAGTAAGCAGAGCAATATTTCGTCTTCCGTATTTCATCATTTTTTTATATATAAGAGGTGCTGCTTCCTTAATTCTTAAAATAAAAGGATTGTTTTTTTCTTTTTCGGCATTATAAATAGGGAAAGCACCCCTGTCTTTAGCAAGTTCAACAGAAGAATTGTATGCTTCAATAGCGAGGGTTTTATGCACTTCAACGGCAAACTCGCGAGCCTGTTTAGAGCTGTATTTTGAACCTAAAGCAGCCAGCATATCACCTTCGGCAGTTATACCAATGCCAGTACGCCTGCCTAATAAGGTTTTATGTTTAATATTTAGCCAAAGATTTTTTTCTATTCTTTTAACTTCTTCGTCTTCTGGGTCGTTGTCAATTTTTGCTATTATATCGTCAATTTTTTCAACTTCAAGGTCAATTATGTCGTCCATAATTCTTTGCGCCGCCCTAACATGCTTAATAAAAAGCTCTGAATTAAATACAGCTTTTTCTGTAAAAGGATTATCAACATAACTATATAAATTAATAGCGAGCAATCTGCAACTGTCGTATGGGCAAAGGGGAATTTCGCCGCAGGGATTTGTCGACATTGTTGTAAATCCCTCATCTTTATAACAATCGGGTATTGATTCTTTAATAACCGTATCCCAGAATAGCACACCAGGTTCGGCTGATTTCCATGCGTTATGAATAATTTTGTTCCAAAGCATTTTAGCGTCAATAGTTTTTACAATTTTTGGTTTTTCAGAATTAACAGGATATTTTTGTTGATATACATTACCCGAAATAGCGGCTTTCATAAATTTGTCGTCAATTTTGACCGATACGTTTGCACCTGTAATTTTTCCGTCTTGTAATTTTGCATCTATAAAATCTTCGGCATCGGGATGTTTAATTGACAATGTCAGCATTAACGCACCACGTCTTCCATCTTGAGCTACTTCGCGTGTCGAATTTGAATATCTTTCCATAAAAGGTGCTACCCCTGTTGAAGTAAGTGCAGTATTTTTGACAGCCGAACCCTTAGGTCTTATATGAGATAAATCGTGACCTACGCCACCTCTTCTTTTCATTAGTTGAACTTGCTCTTGGTCAATTTTCATTATGCCACCATAAGAGTCTAAGCAAGTTGTGCTACCTATTACATAGCAGTTCGACAGAGAAGCAAGTTGGAAATCATTTCCTATGCCTGCCATAGGGCTACCTTGAGGAATAATATATTTAAAATCTTTTAAGAGCAGATAAATTTCCTCTTCGCTCAATGGATTTGGATATTTTTTTTCAATTCTGAATATTTCGGAAGCCAAACGTTTATGCATATCGTCAGGGTTTTTTTCAAAAATATTGCCTTCTGAATCTTTAAGTGCATATTTATTAACCCATACACTTGCAGCAAGTTTGTCTCCACCGAAATATTCTATGCTTGATTGTATAGCTTCTTCGTTAGAATATTTGCGTAAGTTGTTGTTTTTCATAGTGTTAAAATATAATTATTTTATAACAATATACATAATAATTATAAGCTAAAATAAAACATCTATGATAAATAATTCTAATTATTTTATCAACAATAATAAATAATTATTAACTAAAGTGGTGTAAATTACTGATAATTAACGATATATATAAATTTTATTTTTCTTCCCAAATCAATTTTTTCCCAAAACCAAGTCTATTGTCAGTAAATTTAATAAAAGAGAGTTTGATTTCCCATAAAAGCAATTTATTAATAAAGGGTATAGCAACAGGAAATTTTTTCAGATATAGTTTGCGGGCATAAATAATTTCTTTTTCACTAATTTGCTTAGCTTTTCCAGAAAATTGAACACCTTGAATTTTGCCTACGATAGAAGTTTCTAAGGCAATAGAACCAGCCACATTAGTATTTAACAGCATTTCGTGGGCATGTCTTGT
This sequence comes from uncultured Bacteroidales bacterium, assembly GCA_964504265.1. GTDB lineage: Bacteria > Bacteroidota > Bacteroidia > Bacteroidales > JAKIYJ01 > JAKIYJ01. Next base: position 5,573 of record CAZDEU010000116.1, on the reverse strand, counting down.
ATTTTCATCGCTTGTAAATATAAATCTGTAATTATTATCATCAAAAGCATAAAAGCAACTTGCACACCAGTTTTGCTTATCTACTGATGTAGCCACTGTAAGTACATGGTGTTTCTTAATAAATTTAATTATTCTTATATCTATTTCGTTCATATATTTTAAAAAACTCAATGAAAAGTTTGAAGTTCAACCAATTTAGAATAAACGCCATTTTGGAGTAAAAGTTCATCGTGAGTACCTCTTTCAATAATTTCACCTTTTTGAAGGACAATAATTTCATCAGCTTGTCTTATTGTCGACAAACGGTGAGCAATTACAATTGAAGTCCTATTTTTCATAAGATGAATTAATGATTCCTGAACCAATTTTTCGGATTCAGTATCTAAAGCCGAAGTAGCTTCGTCGAGTATAAGAATAGGAGGATTTTTAAGTACAGCACGTGCAATGCTAATTCTTTGTCTTTGTCCACCCGATAATTTTCCGCCTCTGTCGCCAATATTAGTAAAATAGCCTAATTCCATTTTTTCAATAAATTCATGAGCATTAGCAACCTTGGCAGCGGCAACAACATCGTCGAGATTAATGTTTTGCATTCCAAAAGCAATATTGTTAAAAACATTATCATTGAAAAGGATAGTATCCTGATTTACAATTCCCAGAAGTTCTCGAACATCCGAAATAACACAATCTTTAATGGGAAGCCCATCAATTAAAATTTCGCCTTGAGTAGGGTCGTAGAATCTTGCAAGTAAATCGGCCATAGTTGATTTGCCTGCACCCGAAGGTCCAACAATAGCAACAGTTTTACCTTTTTGTATTTTTAAATTAATATTTTTCAGCACAATATCTTTTTCATAAGCAAAAGAAATATTGTGGTATTCAACATCTTTTTCAAATGTTTTGATGCTAAGCGGGTTTTCTTTTTCTTCAATAACTTCTTCAGCGTCAATAATTTCGCTAATTCTTTCGACAGAGGCAACCCCTTTTTGGATATTGTAAAAAGCTGTTGTAAAGGCTTTAGCAGGTTGTATTAACTGTGAAAAGGCTGCAATATAAAAAATAAAAACTTCAGCATTAAGAGAATCATTAGGGTTAAGGACTAATTGCCCGCCATACCATATAATAACTACCATAACGAGTACGCCAAGAAATTCGCTTAAAGGTCCTGCCATATCCCATTTCCGGTATAGTTTTGTCATTAGTTTTGTGTAATGGCGGTTGGTTTCATTAAAGCGTTTATTGACAATATCAATAGCGTTAAAGCCTTTAATAACTCTAAGTCCTGAAATGCTTTCTTCGACAAGCGACATTAAACCACCCATTTTTTGCTGACTTTTTAAAGATGTTTTTCTAAGGCTTATGCCAACTCTTGCAATTATTATCCCTGCAAGGGGAAGCAACACAATAACAGTAATAGTAAGTTGAGGGCTAATAATAAATAAAGTAACAATAAAAGATATTATAGTAAGAGGTTCTCTGAAAATCATTTCAATAGAAGTCATAACCGACCATTCAATATCTTTAACGTCGTTAGTCATACGCGACATAATATCGCCTTTTTTCTGTGCGTTAAAATATGAAAGTGGAAGTATAAGAATTTTGTTATAAATATCGTTTCGTAGATCTTCAATAACACCATTACGAACAGGTGCCATAAAAAACATACCAAGGTATCTGAAAATGTTTTTCAGAAAAAACAGAACTACTACAAGAATTGATATAAATAAAAGAGCTTTTATTTGTCCATATTCAATAATTATTTTGCTTATTAAAAAATTAAAATTAGTAGTAATTGATTCAATATTTAACGTAAAATCTGGAGCTTCTGTAATAAGTTTTGTCCTGTCGAATAAAATACCTAAAAAAGGAATTATCATTGTTAACGAAAACAAACTGAAAACTACCGAAAGCACATTAAATAATACATTTAACGATACATAACCCCAGTAAGGAATAGCATAACGCAATATTTTAAGCAAATCTTTCATTTTCTATACTTTGTTTTAAACGACAAAGATATGATAAAAATAAAATTGTAAAGTTTAATTTGGGGAAAAGATAAAGTTAACTTTATTTGAAAAATTAAAATTAATATCAATAATATTTAGACTAAAAATATAATAATGTTAATAAATAATTTTTTAAATATAGTTTAAAGTAATTAATATATTAAATAAAAATGTTGATTTTGCGATCATATATAAATGCAATACATTATCAAATAACAGAATTTAATAAAGTATTGACTCATAATTTATTTCAAAATATTATAATGAATAACAACTTCTGTAGCACCAAAGCCATATTTAGCGAGAGGGGCATCATAGAACTCAAATCCTTCGTTTTCGTGAAGATAATTTTCAATTTCCCTTTTAAGTATACCATTTCCAACGCCGTGAATAAAAATAATTTTTTTGTATCGGGCAGCAATAGCACTATCAATGCATCTCATAAAATAATCTTTTTGAATATGAAGTATCTGATGTGGTGTTAAAATATGTACATCAGAAGTAAGCTCTTCAATATGAAGGTCAACTTCGGCTGTTTCTTTATCAATTTTGTGTTTATCAATAAAAAATGATTTTGGTACAGCTTCGGTAATAGTTTGTGAAGTTTTAATTATAATATCATTATCAAACACTTCTTTCTTTTCAAGAGTTTTCTCAAATTCGTATTCAGCAAGTTGATATATAAATGCTTTTTCAGCAAAAAAAACATTTTCAGTATAATTATCTTCTTTCATCAATTTTGCTGGTTTAATTTTATATGGTACATGCAAAGGCAATGGTACTTCGTTGCATTGAGCTGAATGAAAAAATATTTGAACAACGCCTCTTAACCATTCAGAAAAATTGTCCCGGTTTAAAGTTGCAATTATAATTTTTGAATTATTTGCCGCTGAACCATAATCAATACCGCTATAAGTTCCGTCATCATTTTTAAGAAAAATATTATATAGAACGTCACAATTAGTATTATTTATTATAGAAATATCAATATCACCTATTATTAACCATTTTTGGTCATGTGGAATAAAAGCCATGTAAACGCCCTTAGTGGCTTTTTTTGAAGCAGTATAATTAAGATTGCTTGTATTGCCATCAATATATTCATTTTCTTCGTTATCATTAGTATTTTGTTGATAATCATCAGCAAATATCAAATTGCTTATCATTGTTGGTATTTCAAATCCATGTTCATCAGATACACCAACCATAGACGAAGAGATAATTTTAGTAATAATACCCTCACCTGTCTCATTTAAAAATTTTACTTTATCTCCAATTTTAAACTTCATTTTTTATTTAATTATAATTTTTTTGTAATATGTTTTATTTGCATCATGAATGCCGACAATATATATACCTTTGTAAATACTATTGCTGTTAAGGTAAACTTCTTTTTTCAAAATTTTATTATGATTATGAATAAAAATTTCTTCTTCAAATATTTTTTTACCTAAAATAGAGTAAATGCTTAGTAAAATTATGTTAGACTTAGCATTTGAAATACACACAGATATCTTGTCAATTGCTGGATTAGGAAAAATAGAGAAATAAAAATCGTTTATTTGCTTTTCATTTATTGAATTATTTAGATTTCCATAATATGTTGCAGTTGTAGATACATTAGATTTAATAATTTCCAAAACAGGTTTTTGGTGTCCGTTGGTTATCCATTTGTATTCAGTTTCAAAATTATTAAACCCCATGCTAATTCCAAGCGAGTCAGAATAAACGGTGTCGTAAGTATATACTTCTGATTTAACTCGGATAACCTGAAAAGTGTCGGCAGGAAGGTAAAGCGTACCCCAACCATCAACATAATTTATTCTTTTTTTGTTTTGTGCATAATAACCGATATTTGGAAAATTCAATTCGTAAAAAGAATTTGAAGAATCGATATTATCAACATTTAGCGGGAATTTGTATAATATATCTGGATTATCATATTTAGCTGGTATAGTAATACCATTTAATTTTGCACCATATCCAAGCAAAGAGAAACTGCTGCTGCTGTTTTTATAAAAAAAGCATAAATCACTCAGAGCTATTCCGTTTTGGTTAACAGTACCTGTTTTTTTTAAAGCCACACTAGCGTTATTAAATGTAATAGCGTATAATAATGCTGTTGAATTAACATCAATAAAAGTATCAGTTGAAAAATCCACAGGAGTTAAGAAGGAAAAATCCCAGATAAAATTATTTCCCGTTGATACATAATTATATGTACCCAAATCATCAGCAATATTATAATTGACTATATCGCCTGGTTGGGGCATATCAGCATTGGTAATAATAGGTTGCGATTTAACTATTATTATGCAAAATATCAATAGCGATAGCGAAAGTGTTTTTTTCATTTTTTATACAAATATAGTTATATAAAAGATTAAAGTGAAAATTCTTTTTAGAAAAATTTTGGAGCAACCTAAATTGTTGCAGATTTAATTTTATTTGCTATCAAAACATTAAGGTAAATAACTATACAAAGTATAGAACATTATGCGTTTATTTTTTAGCCATTATATAATAAGGTATATTAGTAAATTGCTATTTGCTTAAAATTACTTGAATGCAATCTTGATAAAGGTACTTTTAAGTATATATACAGTATTTATAAATGATTTTTTAAAAAATAATAATCTGATATATAATGATTTAAAATATATTTTAATTTTTTTTAAAAATATATTTGGAAATGTAAATATAAAGTGCTTATCTTTGCACTCCCGTTTAGGGAATAGTTCTTAAAACATTTTGAAAAAAACGAAATCAAACAATTTTTAAAATTTAAATAACTGATTATCTGAATGATGATAAAAAAAATAAAAAAAGATTAAAAAAAGTTTGGTAGATTAAAAAATGTTTTATACTTTTGCACTCCCAAACACGAAATAACAAGTTTGGCAAATTATTAAAAGAAAAAAGTTCTTTGAAAATATTTGGAATCAGCCTAAAGTAATAAATGTCCCTGTCCTTTGATTATTCAAAGCACAGATGAATAGACCTTGAGACAAAGATCAAATTTTTACAATGGAGAGTTTGATCCTGGCTCAGGATGAACGCTAGCGGCAGGCTTAATACATGCAAGTCGAGGGGCAGCGCGGGTAGCAATATCTGGCGGCGACCGGCGCACGGGTGCGTAACGCGTATGCAACCTACCTTTAACTGGAGAATAGCCTCGAGAAATCGGGATTAATACTCCATAAGATTGCGAAGAGGCATCTCTTTGTTCTTAAAGCTACGGCGGTTAAAGATGGGCATGCGTGACATTAGCTAGTTGGTGAGGTAACGGCCCACCAAGGCTACGATGTCTAGGGGTTCTGAGAGGATTATCCCCCACACTGGTACTGAGACACGGACCAGACTCCTACGGGAGGCAGCAGTAAGGAATATTGGGCAATGGACGAAAGTCTGACCCAGCCATGCCGCGTGCAGGAATGAAGGCCCTATGGGTCGTAAACTGCTTTTATACAGGAAAAATGGCCTGGTCGTGACCGGGTTTGATGGTACTGTACGAATAAGCATCGGCTAACTCCGTGCCAGCAGCCGCGGTAATACGGAGGATGC
>CAZDEU010000115.1:1441-9080 GCA_964504265.1 uncultured Bacteroidales bacterium | reverse complement strand
GATACCACTAATTTTGGTATCATATTAAAATCCGTAGAGGTCAGTTGTTCTGAAGCTACACAACATTATGTATTTAATTTTATTTTTAGTTAAAGGATATTAATATTATGAACGTAATAATTGCGATTACAAATATTAAAACTATTATAAACGGTTGAGGTTAAAAGCTGGTGGGCGTTTCGGAACTCTTTACTGTCAAATTACGTTTAAAGTTTATTAGTTGTAATACCCTTCAAAATAACACTAATTGTCGCTTGATTTTAGCCTTTATTACAAACTGGTGTTCTTTTTTCTATTTTTCGCACACAACAATATATTCTTTTGTCATTGTTCCTTTTCTTTGTCCTGTCTTGTTTGATGGGGAGTTTTGAGATGGCATTGCTTTATTTCCAAGTAGTCTTTCATAAGTAAATAAATGTTTAAACCCATTTTGTTCAAACTTTTCTGCTACAAATTGATCTGTGGGTAATTGTACATCTTTAACTCGTCTGTTTCCAACAACATATATAGCTTTACCGCCTTTCTTTACACTATTAGCTACATCTTTTATTGATTTATCAAGATCGAAATAAAATGATGAAACTTCCAAAGCTCTTTTTTTCGATTGTTTTGCAACTTCATTAATATAATCTGATATTAAACTATTTGAATAATTTTCTTTTACAGTACTTCCACCCATTAATAGATTATCTATTTGTCTCGCATATTTAACTCCAAACCATTGATTACTAAACATAGAAAATTGACCATAAGCAACTGTTGTAAAACTATCACCATAAGGTGGACTTGTTAAAACAACATCAAATTCATTTTCTTTTTTAGGAAACTTACTATAACTTATGTCAATCTTAGCTTCATTTATTTTAGGTAAGTAATATCTTTCATAGATGTCAATTACTTTATTTAATTTGTCAAAGTAAACGCCAAAAACATCTGGATTAAATTGCAACATCTCTTCAGGTTTAATTCTATAAAGTTTAAATTCGTGATTTCGAGTATATGAGCATTCTCTTATACTTTCCGATAGTGGAACGAGAAATATTCTTCTTATATTAACTTCTATTTTATCAACGAAATGCTTAATAATAGAAAGATTTTGTAATACAGGTTTTGAAAACCAAAAATCAATATTATAATGTTGTGGTATTTCAATTTCTTTTAAATTATCTTCGTTTTTAACAAATTCATAAACTTTATTTCTTAATCTCTGTCTAATTAATTTAACTTTTTCTATATCAAGTTTTGTGAATTTAGTCCGTGAAATTAAAACGGCTAAAGGATTAATGTCAAAACCATACATTTCGTTTAATCCCCTATCTAAACCGATAGTAAAAGAAGAACCCGATCCACAATATGGGTCAAGAAGTTTTCCTTTATTAATATCAAGTTCTTTGAAAAGTTCAATTCCAATTTGTGGTATCATTGTAGCAGGATACTTATGCAAATTAGGATAACTTGTAGCATACGACTGTCCAATGAAGTCATATTTTTCATTTCTAATTATTGTATATTTCATAAGTCTGTGATACTTTTAAAAAGAAAAGGTAATTTATCTTCATAAGTTCTAAATCCTGTTCCATGATTTCTTGCCATAGTTCCTTTATCATGCAAACGTAAATCAACAAGAATATTTTCAGATTTAAATTGATCAGCCAATAATTCTGGCGAGGTACCTTTCATTAATTGTGCTCTATAAAAATGAAAATACTCTAAGCCATCTCTTTCTTCTGTAAATGCTGAAACAAAAAGTAATGCTGGCATTTTTTGCATAAATCTTTCTGCTAATGTTTCTAATTGCCATTTAGCAACGATTTCACCAGAAATGTGCATTACTGAAATATCATTTTTCTGAACATTAAGGAATAGTCCTGCACTATTTGGTTTCAAAGACATTGTATAGTAGAGTCCTTGTCTGCCGTCTTTATCCAAACTGCCATACTTTTTAACAGCGTCAAGAGGTGGCATTTTCCAAACCTTATTATTGAATGTAAACAAAGTAATTAAACTATTCCCTTTTGTTCTATGAGTTTTTAGTTAAACACCTTCAATATCAGGATGAGCATCATTGTTTTCAAATATTCCAAGATGTGTTTCTAAAGTATGTCCAATGCCAGTCGGTCCTCTTCTTGTTGTTGCAATAAATCCTTTCTCTTTAATTTCCGCAAATTTCTTTTTAAATTCTTTTAATGTCATATCATTTTATTTTTGCCACAAAATTAATAAATAATTCATAATTTGTTGTTTGTGTCTTTTTTAAGCTTGTTTATAACTAAAAAATTATTATAACAAGATTTTATATCCATTTCACTAAAGGGAAATCTTGACGGTGGGGCAACAATTCATGTTTAGGAAACAATCTGAAGGCGTAGTCGTGGGCACCTGCATTTTCGATAGGGATATTACAACTAAAAGTAATAATGTTTTTTTCTTTTTTAATTACTTTCATTTCTTCAATAAAATTAATATTTTTATGACCGTTGCCGTTGCCATTATTGTTGGAAGTAAAAATAACTTCAAGCCCAATATTGAAATCAGATAATTCATTAAGATCAATTTTAACATTAGCATTAAAAGTATCGCCTAAGTTAATAGATTCAGAATTAGTTTCAGGAACGTTAACCGAAATCACTTCAATGCTTTCCCATCCGTTAAGTACTTTTCGTTTCCATGTAGCTATTTTACGTGCGTTTTCATAATTATCTTTACAAATCATTGTAGAATGTTTGAACATAGGTTCATAAATTTTTTCATAATAATCGTCAATCATTCTTTTCATTGTAAAACGAGGTGCAATATTAGCAATAGTATTTTTAACCATTTTTACCCATTTTTCGGGTATATCATTATCGTTACGTTCGTAAAAAGCAGGAATAACTTCTTCTTCGAGCATATTATAAATAGTTTCAGCATCTAAATCGTCTTGAAGTTCGGCTTTTTCGTAAGTAATATTTTCGCTTAGTGCCCATCCTGCTCCTGGAGTATAACCTTCGGCCCACCATCCATCAAGAACACTAAAATTTATAACACCGTTCATAACAGCCTTTTGTCCGCTAGTGCCTGATGCTTCCATGGGACGTTGAGGTGTGTTTAGCCACACATCTACGCTTTGTATCAGATGTTTTGCAAGTTCTATATCATAATTTTCAAGGAAAATAATTTTACCAAGGAACTCAGGTTTACGCGATATTTCAATAATTTTTTTAATTAGCTCTTTACCACCGCCGTCAGCAGGGTGAGCTTTACCTGCAAATACAAAAATTACTGGTTTGTCGATAATATTAATAATCTTAGCAAGTCTTTCTATATTCCGGAACAATAGATGAGCTCTTTTATATGTAGCAAATCTACGTGCGAAACCAATTATAAGAGCTTTTTCGTTAAGAGCTTCCATAATTTTAGATATCAAAGAAGGGTTTTCCTGTCTTTGAGTCATTTCGCAGTTAATTCTTTTTCTCACGTATTCAATGAAATCTTTTCGTTGAGCTTGTTTAATATCCCATATAACTCTGTCTTCAACATCATAAATAGCTTTCCAGTAATCGGCATCCGACTGGCTGTTCATAAAGCCTTCAGGGAACTCGCTTTCGTATAGTTTTCTCCATCTGTTAGCTATCCAAGTTGGCATGTGAACTCCATTAGTAACATAACAAATTTTGTTTAGCTCTTCAGGAAAATAACCTTCAAAAAGTGAATTAAACATTTGTTTTGAAACATCACCGTGTATTCTGCTAACACCATTAGCAAAATGAGATAATTTCATAGCAAGAATGCTCATCGAAAATTTCTCGTTAGGATTATTAGGGATAACTTTTCCAAGGTTCATAAATTCGTCCCACGACATATTTAACCTTTCGGCATAGTGAGGAATATATGTACGCAAAATATTTTCGTCAAATGTATCGTGCCCTGCGGGTACTGGCGTATGAGTTGTAAAGGCAGTTGTAGATTTTACAACTTCAATAGCCTGAGCAAAAGAGAGTTTTTCGTCATTAACTAATTTACGTAGACGTTCAATACCAATAAAAGCAGCATGACCTTCGTTGCTATGAAACAGACTAGCGTTAATTTTAAGTTCATCAAGCAATCTTATACCACCAACGCCGAGCAATAGTTCTTGTTTAAACCTATTTTCCCAGTCGCCACCATACAGTTGATATGTTATTTGTTTATCTGCTGCTGTATTTTGTTCCATATCAGTATCTAAAAGATACAAAGGCACTCTGCCTACATCAACTCTCCATATTCGTGCTAACAATTTTCGACCTGGCAATGCTATAGTAATATATTTCCAGTTTCCTTTTTCATCATAAACAGGAGTAATAGGGAGTTCAGAAAATTTCAGATTTGATGGAGTAGCTAATTGGTCGCCCAACAATGATATTTTTTGGTTAAAATAACCATGTCTGTAGAGTAAGCCAATACCGACCATATTTCTATTTGAATCACTTGCTTCTTTAAGATAATCGCCTGCTAACATACCGAGACCGCCCGAAAAAATTTTCAAAGAATTATTAAGCCCGAATTCCATACAGAAGTAAGCGATTTTTTTATCAATTTTGGGCTTTTCGTTCATGTATTTTTCAAATTCTTTGTAAACAGAGTTAAGTTTTTTCTTAAACACTTCGTCTTGTTCTAGTTCTTTAACTTTATTATATCCTAAACGTTGTAATAAAGCAACTGGATTTCCTTCAACTTCTTTCCACAAATCGTTGTCAATTTTTCGGAATAAGTCGTGTGCTGAGGGTGTCCAACTCCACCACAGATTATTAGCTAATTTATTAAGATTTGAAAGGCTGTCAGGTACTTTTGAAGCAACCATTACTTTTCGCCATTGAGGTTTAGGAGCAGTATAAGTTTTAAAAACAAGATGTTCGGGTTGTTTGTTTCTAAAAAGTTCTTCTCTAACTATAGTTTTATTAAGTGCAATTGAATAAAGTTCTCTATAATTATCGAATAAATTTTTCCAAAGAGCAGTTCGTGAGATTTCGTAAGCCATCATTCTAGCTGATTCTCTTTCGGCTTCGTTTTTTATTAAATATTGATAAATAGCTTTTGCTATTTGTTCTGCAACATAAGCCTCGTTCGAGTCGTTGCGTTCAACTACAGTAACACCATTTGACATTCCTGAGTAACGTGCCTGCACCCATTTGCCAAAACCTGCTAACGAAGTTGTAATAGTTGGTATTTTAAAAGCGATACTTTCTAATGGTGTGTAGCCCCAAGGTTCATAATAAGAAGGGTAAACTGTTATATCCATTCCAATAAGTAAATCGTAGTATGAGAGGTTAAAAACTCCATCATATCCATTGAGATAACAAGGAACAAACATTACTTTTACTTTGTCATCTTTTCTGTTTAATAAATTATTTTTCTTAAAAAGCTCAAGTACGGGGTCATGTTCTTCGTCGTGTAGATAATGTGTAAGATAGCGGCTTATTGACTCATCAGAATTTTGATTGTTGTTGCCGCTAACTAATTCCTGTTTAGGACCTGTATGTCCTGCAGGAACTAATACCATAGCCAGAATATTTTCTTTTAAATCATTGTTTTGATTAAGTAAATTAAGTGCTTCAATAAATAAATCAATTCCTTTGTTTCGGAATTCATATCTACCACTTGTAGAAACCAAAAGAGTGTTTTCGGGTAATTTGTAGCCAAGTAAAGTTTCTGCAACTGCTAATGTTTTTGAACGCGCAGCTTTACGTCTCTCATTAAAAACATCAGCCGAAGGGACAAAAGCATCTTCAAAGCCATTAGGAGTAATTATATCAGGTGTTCTGCCTAAAAATTGCTCACATTCGCGGGCAGTAATTTCGCTAACTGTTGCAAAGCTGTCAGATTCTTTAGCCGAAAGGCTTTCGAGCGAAAATTTTGATTCAACTTTAAAATCTCTAGCAGTTTGTTCGGGATGATAGTTTTCAAGATTGCTATATAATGAAAGTTTGTTACCAGCAATAGACCTTCCCAGTACAGTTGCATGGGTTGTGAATACAGTTCCAATTTGTGGTACTTTTTCCTTTAAATATAATATTCCTGTTCCTGTCATCCATTCGTGGAAGTGTGCTACTACTTTATCCTGTCCTGAAATATAAAATTTATAAAAATGTTCAATTACAACTGCTGAAGCATATCCAAACAAAGCTGGTTCTATGTAATCCCATTGTCCATGTAATGAGTCTAATTTGAATTTTTCCCAGAAATTGGAAAGAATACTATCTTTAATCGGGAAATAAGGAGTAAAATCAACAAGGAAAACTATAGGACTTCCAGCAATGTTCCATCGACCAATTCTTAATTTTATGCAATCGGATTCAATTTTTTCTCGCCAAACCTTAAATAATCCTAAGTCTTCAATAAATTCAGGATGTTCGTTATTTTCAGTAAGTATGTCGGGTCCAATCAAAATGTAATTTGAGCTGTATTCTTTCGATATTACAGGGACTTTAGTAGAAATAACGGTGTAAATACCGCCCACTTTATTGCAAATTTCCCAACTGGTTTCAAATATGTAATCTGGTTTTAACATGTTATTATGCATAAAATTTAAATAATGAATTAAAATTAATATTAATTAAAAAAATTGAATAATCTGATTTAAAAAATTAACTACCAAAGCAGGTTTAAGTGTTATTGTAAAAGCAATTCCAAAAATAGCACCCCAAAAATGTGCGTCATGCCCAACATTATCTTTAGATTTTTTGCTCATATATGCCGAAAATACAAGATATAATATTCCGAAAAGAGCAGGAGGTATACTAATAGGAAATGGAAAAATCATAATACCGCCTTGAAAGGGATTCATAATAATACTTGCAAACACAATTGAAGAAACAGCACCTGAAGCACCTACAGCGGCATAATAGCTATTTTCTTTGTTTTTGCCATAAGCTGGTACTACTGATATTATTAACCCAAATATGTACAAAAGCCAATAATAATAGCTGCCCATAACAGGAAAATACTGTGAGTACAATACTTCAACAACTTTACCAAACGAATTTAAAACAAACATATTGACAATTAAGTGCATCCAATCGGCATGTATTAAACCGTAAGTAAAAAATCTGTAATACTGATTTGATTCTTTAACAAGGTAAGGACTAAACAGCATGCGCGAAAACATTGCATTATTGCTAAAGGCAACAATTGACAATATTGAAGTTATAATTATTATTATGATTGTATTCGAAATAACCACAGTTTAAATTTATTGCAAAGTTATTAAATTGTTTATTATAATTCTAAAATTTGATTATTTGATTGATAAAATTGAATGACTTTAATTAACTCATAAAGTGGATTTACGAATTACTAATTTAAAATAGTATTCTCAGTCCAGTTTATTAGGGGCTGAACCATATATAATAGCATCTCAAAATAATTTTTATCCTATTTTTAAGTATTTTTTATTAAAAGAATAAAAATATTTATATTTGCATAATAAGCATTTATAAATGACTTTTAAAGCGTTTTATTTTAAATTTATATTATTGTTTTGCTTTTTTATAAATATTGTATCAGGGCAGAACAATACTAATAATGTAGATAAGTACTCTGTAATATTTAAAGATTATTTAGATAAAGGCTTTAAACAGCTTAATACATCGCCCGATTCTTCAATATATTACACAAAAATTGC
>CAZDEU010000115.1:0-1341 GCA_964504265.1 uncultured Bacteroidales bacterium | reverse complement strand
CAAAAATCACTTGAAATATTTGAAGAACTCAACGATAAAATTGGAATGGTTTCTCCTTTAATAAATTTATCAGATTTGAATATTATTCTTGGCAATTATAAAAAATCAATTTATTTTTCTGAAAAAGCTTTAAATATTATTGATGAAACAGGTGGTTTATTATCTAAAAGCATTACATATAATAATTTGTCGATAGCTTATGATAGTTTGCACAATAATAGAAAGGCACTTGCATATTATAGACTTTTTAAACAAACAAACGATAGTATATACAATTTAGAAAAAAACAAAGAAATTAATGAATTACAGTTGAAATACGAAAGCAGTAAGAAAGAACAAGAACTTAATGAAAAAAAATCCAAAATAATTGTACTTGAACAGATTAAAAAAGCCGATAAACTTAAAAAAAACTTGCTAACAGGCGGAATTATTAGTATATTAATTGTAAGTTTACTTTTTATTAATGGGCTAAAGCGAAGGTTTAAGCTAAACAAAACATTATTTGAAAACAAAAAAATGCTTGTAGAAAAAGAGCTTGAAAATGAAAAACTTAAAAGCAAGCAAATACAAAAAGAATTAGAAGTAAAAGACTTAGAAATAAAATATAAAAATCAGGAAATTGAATATAAAAATCAAGAATTAGTTAATTATGCTCTTAATATTGCCGAAAAGAATGAATTATTAGAAGAAATAAAAAATACTTTAACAAACAAAAATGAAAATAACAGAACTTCTAAAATAAATCAAATAATTTCGTTTAATCAAAACAACCTAAACAATGAACGAAAAGAACTCATTAGTCAAATTGAATTAATTAATCAGTCGTTTTATTTAAAATTACGTGAAACAATTCCTGATATAACAAACTGCGAAGAGCAATTATGTGCTTTAATACGGCTTAAGCTAACAACAAAAGAAATTGCCCTTGCCTTAAATATTTCACCTCAAAGTGTTAATATTTACAGATACAGATTAAGAAAAAAAATTAACTTAAATAAAAGTATTAGTTTTTACGATTACATTAATTCTTTATAGTTTATTAAAAGTTTTTTGTTTGTTAATGTTTGAATGTTAAAATTATTTTATAAATATTTATTAAACAGATACTTATAAAATTTTGTTTAGTTTTTGTATATAGTAAATATTCATTTTGTTAAGAAATTGTATATAAGCAAAATTATATTATATTAAATATTAAAATTAATTTTGCTATTATTAATTAAAAAAATAACATAATGAAAACAAAACGACAATTATTAACAGCAGTTTTATTATTAAACTTTTTATTAATTTCAATTTATTGTTTCCCGCAAGGTGCAGCAATAAACACAACAGGTGCAA
>CAZDEU010000114.1:0-9103 GCA_964504265.1 uncultured Bacteroidales bacterium | reverse complement strand
AGGTTTAATTATCTCCTTCTCTTTTTTCTATTTTTTTTATCGGACAATAGTGATTGTTTTTATAAATAAAAATATTTTAGTATTATTAAGAATAGTAAAGGCGTTATTTGGAATATTTTTATTTTATTATAATATCTATTTTTGTAGAAAAAATTTGTTTAAATTAAAAATCAATTATTATGTTAAAATGTTTATTCAATAGGAACAAAGAAGTGTTTAGGTTTAAATCTTCACAATTAATTTATTTTGTTTTACTGTTTTGTTTTTTCTTTTCTCCATTTCAGAAAGTAAAATCACAAGAAATACAAAGTTTCGTAATAACTCCACCTGAAAAAGTATTGCCTAATGTTAAAAAAATTGCAATACTCAATTTTGAAAATTTTGATAAAAATCCATGGTACGATACTTATGGAGGTGCAGCATTTGTTGATTATTTAACAGCAAAGTTTCTTGATGACACTAGAGGAATTCATGCTATTTCAGGCGGACTATTTTCCAAAAATAAAGAAGGAAAGTCATTTATTAAATCATCAGGAATCAATACTTTACAAATTGTAGAACGAGAACAATTAAATAAGATATTAAATGAAAAAAATCTTGCCGGAAATGTATCATTGAGTGAAAATCAAGCTGCAGAAATTGGGAAAGTACTAGGTATAGATGTTCTGATTATGGGAACGATTAAACATAACTATACATCAAATAGAACATACTCTTATTTAAATGACGGTTCAAAATATTTTACAACTGAAAATAATTGTATTTCAGAGGCATTCATTAAAATCGTTTCTGTTGAAAATGCACAAATCATTGCATCTAAAACATATAAAAGATCTATGAGTGATAAACAAAGTGGAAGTAACGAAATAAATGTTCTTAAATTTGATCAGTTGGCAGAAATAAATCTTAAAAATTTAGCATTTGATGTAACAACCTTAATAGCTCCTTATTATGGCTTATTTAATAGTTACTTTGAAAAAATTAAAGTAAAAGAATTTAAGGATAAAGCCAGCGATATAAATGTATATTTTGAAAACGGTGATTTGAAAAGTGTTTATAATTTAAACAAAGCAATATATGATGCAGATAATTATAATGCGGAATCGGCAGCTAATATTGCCAGATTGCATTTTATCACAGGAGGGTACAAAGAAGCAGCAGAATGGATAGCAATTGCTTATGAAATTGATTCTAAAAAATACGGACAAGTTAATGAAGGATATAAAGCATGTGCCAATTGGGGAAACACCTTAAATGATTTAGGAGTTCAAATTGAAAAGTACGATTTTAGTATGGCTAATAACAGCGACATTTTAGCTGATAAAATAAATACAAAGGGGAAAAAGGCCGATAGATATGATGTATATGAAAAGCCTGATCAAACTTCTACTGTAGTTGCAAAAATTCCCGGAGATACTGAATTTGTTGTTATAAAAAAGGTGGATAATTTTGTGCTTATCAAATTATTAGGTGGAAAAGAAGGATATATTCCTAGTGTAAATGTGAAATAAACATTATTTGAAATTCTGTTAAAAAACTTCATAATTAATGCTATTATGATTTATTATCAGTACCGTCTGGTATCGGGGCATGAACTACAATAACAGTCATGTGGAAAAGATTCTAGAAGGTAAAGGATGTGCATTTTCTGTTCGTTGTATAAAAGATTGATTTTATAAAAAAATAGTTGAGTCCAGAACCCACTTTAATAAACGGGGCGTAACCGAAAAGCCAAATGAGTAGGGTAAATTAAAATGTGCATACTATAAATACAAGATAATTAAAAATTACAAATAATTGGGAGATGCTGAAAACCTAATTAATAAAGAGTAAGCAAAATTTAAAAATCAATTTTATGTTAAAAAGAAAGTTATTTTTTATGAGTGTTATAATAACAGCTTTTTTAATAACGGCTTGTAATAGTAAACAATCAGATTTTAATAATACATTAAAAAAAGATACAATTGCCGTTAATAATGTTAAAGATACTTTGATGTTAAAGAAAAGTCTTACAAAAGAAGAAGCATTAAAACGGTTTAATCAATATCTTAATCAAAACAAGAAAAAGTATGCGGAGTTTGGTGATCTTGAAAATATTCAATTATCAAGTGGTGATTATACCGGAGATGGAACTTTAGAATATTTTTTTGAAGCTAAGTATTATCCGGGAGGTGATTATGTTTATCCTGAATATTTCTATTATGATTCTGAAACAGATCATTTTTTCTATTTAAAAAAAGGTATTGAATCAAATTACATTAACAGTTACTCTTTTATAAAAATAGAACATAATTTAATAACAGGTTCAGTTACACTTTTTACCGCCTTTAGTGGTATTGATTATTTTACAGAAGAAGTAAAAGTTTCTTTTCATATTGTTAATAATCAGATTGTATTGAATAAAGAGTATTTAACTAAACTTAAGCTATCTGAAAAAACTCTTAAAAAAAGAGCTGATGAAGCTATAAAAAAGAACATAATAAACGAAGAATAATATTATATAGTGGAATCCAGAACCCACTTTAATAAACGGGGCGTAACCGAAAAGCTATACGAGTAGGGAGAATAAATAATCAACCAAATGAAGAAGAATACATTAATTTACTTTTTATTCATTGTTTTAATTTTTACTTTTCAGCATGCTTTTTCCCAACGTACTATTACGCCTGTTAAAGATTGGAATCAAAATGATATGACAGTATATTGTGGGGAATATTCGTTATTAGTTAATGATTTATATTCCATTTATTCCGAATCAATTACTATTTCATTTAACAATGGAAATTTTACAGGAAGTGTATTTATTTTTGATGGTGACGAGAAAAAAACAATACCTTTGAAAAGCATAAGTTTAAAAGACAATTTATTTACTATGGTTTTTGATAAAAACGGAAAGGAAACAACATATAAAGGTCGATTTTTAATTTTTGACTATAAAGTAAAATGGGATGTAAACAGTTCTGATGTAAATTATTATCACCGTATGAAAGGTCTTGAGGTGAATGGAAATTCATATTACGAAAAGAAAGAAGAATATGAATCTGTAGTTGCTTCATCCACATTAATAGAACCGAATAGAGACAAGAAAATTTATGCCGTTTCTAACCTTAGTGATCATATTTATGCTACAGCATGGGTAGAGGGTGTTGCCGGTACAGGTATTGGACAATCCATAAAATTTACCTTTAAAGAAGAATTTAAACCTATAAATGTGCAAATAATAAATGGATACGCAAAAAGTCAAGCAATATATCTTAAAAACACAAGACCCAGCAAATTAAAACTTATATTTTCTGACGGTTCTACTCAAATTATTGATTTGAAGGATATAAGTACATTACAAACATTTCCAATAAACAGTAGTTCTAAATTAAAATGGATTAAAATAGAAATTTTGAACGTCTATAAAGGCACACATTATGACGATACTTGTATTTCTGAAATTATGTTTGAATAAAGTTATAGAAATAATTTTAAAATATTTGTCAATCAAGAACATATAGATGTGAAAGAAATTAATGATAAATAAATTGAGTTAAATTAAAAATAAATTTTTATGATTAAAATAATTAAACCAATAACTATTCTGATGATTTTAATTAATTCTTTTGAACAAAATATAATATATCATTTTGAAAAGATAAGAATACATCTATTGTATAATTTAAATTTATTAAGAAATAAAAGATCTCTGATAATGAAAATGTTATTTACTATTTTATTCATTGTAACAGAAACTACTATTGTGTTATCTCAAACTCCTGAAAAAATGAGTTACCAAGCTATAATACGCAACAACAATAACTCATTAATTACTAACAAAAACATTAGTTTACAAATAAGTATTATAAAAGACTCAGAAACAGGAATTCCTGTATATATTGAAACACATAAATCTACAACAAATGCTAATGGACTAGTTACATTAATAATAGGAACAGGAGAAGTTATTTTAGGGTCTTTTACCAATATAGACTGGAGTAGCGGAATATATTATATGAAAACAGAAACTGACATTGAGGGTGGAGTAAATTATACAATAACTGGAACATGTGAAATATTAAGTGTTCCTTATGCTTTGTTTGTTAATAAAACTGGAAGTATAAATGAAACAGATCCTGTATTCATTAAATCTACTGCAGCTACTATCAGTGAAACAGATATTTCATATTGGAATCAGAAATTAGATACTGAAGTGGATAATTCTGTAACAAATGAATTACAAATCATAAGCATAAGCAATGATACCATTTATCTGACAAACGGTGGTTTTGCTGTTTTACCTACAGAATTTGATGGAGATTATAATAGTTTAACAAATATACCAATCAATGTAAGTTCTTTTATTAATGACGTTGGATACCTTACTTATGAAAAGGATAGTTCTGTTCTGAATGAATTACAATTTCTTAGCATTAGCAATGATACTATACTATTAACTAACGGAGGATTCATAAAACTACCACCAGGATATGACGGGAATTGGACAAACATAATTGGAAAACCAAATTTTGCAACCGTGGCTACCAGCGGAAGTTATTCCGATTTAAGCAATAAACCCACTATTCCAACAATGACAAGTCAACTAATAAACAATTCAGGTTTTTTAACATTTGAAAAAGATAGTTCTGTTACCAATGAATTGCAATTTTTAAGTATACATAATGATACAATATTTTTGACAAATGGAGGATTCGTAAAACTACCATTCGAGTCTGATCCAATTTTTAATACCTCTATTGCAGCTCAAATAACTACCACAGATACTGCAAAATGGAATAATAAACAAAATTTATTAATTTCGGGAATTGGCATTAATATTACTGGGAATAAAATTAGTGCAACTGGAATTGGAACAGGCGTAGATTCTAATTCATTTTATTTAGGTAAAGATACATTAGGTGGAATCGTATTTTATATTTATTTAGGTGAAGACGGACAACAACATGGTTTAATAGTTTCTAAATCTGTTACAGCTCTTAAATGGCAAAATTCAAGAAATATAACCAGTGCATCACGGAGTTGGGATGGCGTTTATAATACAAATATAATAACAGATAGCCCAGCAAAAAATTGGGTGCAAGGTTTAGGTGCTAATTGGTATTTACCTTCTGTTAATGAATTATTTATATTATGGACCAATCGTTTCCATGTAAACAAAGCTTTTAATAATGCTGGTATAACATTATTGTTTTCTATTAATTCCAATTATTACTATTGGAGTAGCACAGAGTATGATTATACTTATGCTTTAGCTATAGAATTTTACAATGGATACCCTACTCAAATGCATAAAGAAGGGGTTTGTGCCGTTCTTGCCATAAAAGCTTTTTAAAAAATCAATTTTAATTTATAAAGATGAATAAAAAATCAATTTCAATTATTTTTACTTATCTTATTTCTTGTAATTTCCTTTTAGCGCAAATTCAAGAAAAAATAAGTTATCAAGCAATAGTACGCAATAACAATGATTCATTAATTATAAATCGTACGGTTGGTATGCAAATTAGCATATTAGAAAATTCAGAAATTGGGACTCCTGTATATATTGAAACTCATAACCCAACCACTAATGCTTATGGATTAATTTCTTTAGATATCGGTACAGGAACTGCTATATTTGGAAATTTTTCTAATATAAATTGGAGTACTGGAGTATATTTTATTAAAACGGAAATTGATATTGATGGAAGTAGTAATTATAAAATAACAGGAACATGTCAAATTTTAAGTGTTCCTTATGCCTTTCACGCTAAGAATGCAAATAGTACACTAGAAAAAGATTCAGTATTTTTAAATTCTGTAGCTTATAAAATTCATGACTCTGATATAGTTAACTGGAATCAAAAATTAGATACTGAAACTGATGGTTCTGTAACAAATGAATTGCAGGTTATAAGTATCCGTAATGACACTATTTTTCTTACAAATGGCGGATTTGCTGTTTTACCCGCCAAATTTGATGGAAATTATAAAAATCTAATAAATAAACCTATTAATTTAAGTGCTTTTCATAATGATGTCGGATACTTAAGCTTTGAAAAAGATAGTTCAATTACAAATGAATTACAATTTCTCAGTATTAGTAATGATACAATATTTATATCTAATGGAGGTTTTGTTAAACTCCCTGCAACATTTGATGGTACATGGACAAACTTGATAGGGAAACCTAATTTTGCAACCGTAGCTACCAGCGGAAGTTATTCCGATTTAAGCAATAAACCCACTATTCCAACAATGACAAGTCAACTAATAAACAATTCAGGTTTTTTAACATTTGAAAAAGATAGTTCTGTTACCAATGAATTGCAATTTTTAAGTATACATAATGATACAATATTTTTGACAAATGGAGGATTCGTAAAACTACCATTCGAATCTGATCCAATTTTTAGTGTCTCTATAGCAGCTCAATTAACTGCCTCTGATATTGCAAAATGGAATAATAAACAAAATCAATTACAGGCTGATACAGGCATTAATATTATTGGAAATGTCATTAGTGCAACTGGGTTGCAAAATAGTGGAAACCCTTCTTCATTTTACATTGGTAAAGATACACTGGGTGGAATAGTTTTTTATATATACATTGGCTTAGATGATCTACAACATGGATTAATAGTTTCTAAAACCGATACAACTCTTAAATGGCAATCTTCTAATTCAAAAACAAACGCTAATCGAAGTTGGGATGGAGCTTATAACACAAATTTAATGACAAATAGTCCTACAAAAAACTGGGTACAAAGTTTAGGTTCAGATTGGTATTTGCCTTCTATAGATGAATTATATATATTATTAAATAATCGTTTTCATGCTAATCAAGGTTTGAATAAAGCAGGAGCTAAATTATTATTGTTTAATCCTGAAATTGAATATTGGACTAGTAACGAAGGAGGCACACAACAGGCACTGGTTATAAGATTTAACACCGGACATCCATATTATGAAAATAAAGGAAATGTAAATTATGTACGAGCAATTAAAGCTTTTTAACTAATTAATTTATTTAAATTTTAATACGTATGAAAAATAAATTCATTTTAGTATTTATCGTTTTTTTTATTTCTAACAATTTACTATGGGCACAAGCACCAAAAAAAATAAATTATCAAGAAACAATTCGCGACAAAAACAATGTATTAATTACAAATCATACAGTTGGTATTCAAATAAGTATATTAAAAGACTCAGAAATTGGAACTCCAGTATACATAGAAACGCATACTTCGACTACTAATGTTAATGGATTAGTAACTTTAGTAATAGGTACTGGAAAGGTTATTTCTGGATCTTTTGATAACATAAACTGGCGCAGTGGATTATATTTTATTAAAACAGAAACCGATATTAATGGAGGAGTAAATTACACTCTAACTAACAGATGTAAGATATTAAGTGTTCCTTATGCTTTTTATGCAACAACAGCAGAATTTTCTAATGAAACGGATTCGGTTTTTTTAAATTCAGATGCAGCTAATATCAACGATTCTGATGTTATATATTGGAATAATAAGTTAGATAAAGAAATAGATAGTTCAATCACAAATGAATTGCAATTCATAAGTATAAGCAATGATACTATTAATCTCACCGATGGAGGTTTTGCTGTTTTGCCTGCAGGATTTGATGGAAATTACAATAGTCTAATTAATAAACCTATTAATTTAAGTGCTTTTAATAATGATGTTAAATATTTAATTTATGAAAAAGATAGTTCCGTTACAAATGAGTTACAAATCATCAATATTTATAATAACTATATATATTTATCAAATGGAGGATATGTAACTCTTCCTTCCGGTTTTAATGTTTCATGGAGTACTTTGTCTGGAAAACCAAATTTTGCCACTGTTGCTACTAGTGGAAGTTATGTCGACTTGAGTAATAAACCTAGCATTCCAACAATGACAAATCAACTAACTAATAATTCCGGATTTTTAACTTATGAAAAAGATAGTTCTATTACAAACGAATTACAAACCATTAGTATTATTTTAGATACAATATTTATAAGTAATGGAGGCTTTATATTCTATCCTAAAGAAAAGGATTCTGTTTACAATAAATCAGTTTCAGCAACCATTAACTCAATAGATACTATCAATTGGAACAACAAACAAAATAAATTAATTCAAGGTGTAGGAATAAACATAAGAGGAGATACAATTAGTGCTACAGGATTAGGAACAGGTGGAAGTTCAAATAATTTTTTATATTTAGGAAAAGACACTTTAGGAGGAATAATTTTTTATTTATTTAGTGATAGTTTAGGAAATCAACATGGATTGGTCGTAAGCAAAACGGAAACAACAGCTAAATATCAGTTTTCGAATGCATTAATAAACGCTAATTGTAGTTGGGATGGATTATACAATATGAATCAAATGAGTAATAGTCCTGCAAAAGATTCAATTATAGCGAATTTGGGCACGGATTGGTATTTACCTTCGATTGATGAATTATCATTACTATGGCAAAATCTTTTTCATGTAAATAAAGGATTATTTTTAGCTAACGCAGTATTATTCTCATATTCACATTATTGGAGCAGTACTGAATATAGCTGGAATACTGCGTGTTATATAGAGTTTAGTTATGGAGCAATTGGCGCTGAAAATAAAACAACTGTATCAAAAATACGTGCAATTAAAGCTTTTTAAAATAATAAAAAGAACTAGTATTATTTAATCGTCATCAACATAACCAAGCTTTTTGGAATAGCTGTTACTAATACTTTATGGAAATAAATTCCTCAAAAAAAGATTTAACCCAAAAAACACCGGCCTGTTTCTGTATCATTACACATAATTTTGTACCTTTGCAGGCTAAAAATAAAATCAAAATCGATTGCATCGAATGAAGAATAAATACACTGAATATAAAAGCCTTAATCTTGTAGAAACCAGTAATCATATATTGGATTATTGGAAAGAGAACCAAACTTTTCTTCAAAGTTTACAACTCAGGGAAGGCCGTCCTCCTTTTATTTTTTACGAAGGTCCACCTTCGGCCAACGGCAAACCGGGTATTCACCATGTGATAGCACGTGCCATTAAAGATATCTTTTGCCGTTACAAAACACAAAAAGGTTTTTATG
>CAZDEU010000113.1:0-9257 GCA_964504265.1 uncultured Bacteroidales bacterium | reverse complement strand
TAATAAAATTTATCTTTGTCAAATTATTTTAAAATATTGAATTAGATTTTATTTAATAATTAAAAACAAATTATTATGCTACTAAATAAATTAACACGTTTGTCTGCTACGTTAGTATCTGGAATGATTATTATTTCAATGCTTACAATGTGCGGAAATAACAAAAAAAATGCAGAAGATATGAACCAATTACTTAAAGATTTTATTGCAAGCTACGAAGCTAAAGTAAAACCGCTTTATAAACAAAGTGCAGAAACTTATTTCAACGCCGCAGTTTCAGGTAAAGACGAAGATTTTGCTAAATCGGCTGAAATTCAAATTGAGTTTTCTAAAGTTTATTCTAACAAAGATGATTTTGCGACTCTTAAAAAAATTAAAGAATCTGGAAAAGTTACTGATGAGCTTTTAGCCCGTCAGTTAGATGTGCTTTATTACTCATACCTCGGCAATCAGATTGAAGAAAAACAACTCGAAGAAATGATTAATCTTCAAACTGAAATTGAAAAGAAATATAATAATTTCAGAGCTGTTGTCGGCAATGATTCGCTTAGCGATAACCAAATTGAGGAAATTTTAAAAACTTCGACTGATTCTAAAAAGTTAATGGATGTTTGGCTGGCACATAAAAAAATTGGAAATGTTGTTGCTGACGACATTATTAATCTTGTTAAAATGCGTAATGAATCTGCTAAAAGCGTTGGTTTTAATAATTTTCACGAAATGAGCCTTAAACTTAGTGAACAAGACCCTCAGGAAATTGAAAAACTGTTTGACGAACTTGATAATCTTACACGTAACGTTTTTATTGAACTTAAAAACGAAATGGATAATTATTTCGCTAAACGCTATAATATTTCTAACGAAGACCTTTCGCCTTGGCATTATCAAAACAGATTCTTTCAGGAAGCCCCTCAGATTTATTCGCTTGACCTTGATAAATATTATAAAGATAAAGATGTTGTTGAATTAGCTAAAGTTTATTATAAAGGTATTGGATTACCTATTGATGGAATGTTACAAAAAAGTGACCTTTTTGAAAAACCTGGCAAAAATCAACATGCTTTTTGTATTGATATTGACAGAGAAGGTGACATCAGGGTGCTTTGCAATGTTAAAAATAATGGAATGTGGATGAATACTATGTTACACGAATTTGGTCATGCTGTTTATAATCAGAAAATTAATCCTGAATTGCCTTTTGAACTTCGCGACCCAGCTCACACTTTTACTACCGAAGCTATTGCTATGATGTTTGGCAGACTATATTCAAATCCTGCATGGTTAAGAGATAATCTTGGAATAAGTGAAAACGAAATAAATAAAATTGCCGACGAAAGCTACAAAATTTTAAAGCTCGAACAGATGGTGTTCAGTCGTTGGGCACAAGTAATGTATCGTTTCGAGAAATCTATGTACGAAAACCCTGACCAAGATCTTAATAAATTATGGTGGGACTTGGTTGAAAAATATCAGATGATTAAAAAACCTGAGGGCAGAAACGAACCCGACTGGGCTTCTAAAATTCACATTGCCTCTTCTCCTTGTTATTATCACAATTATTTGCTGGGCGAATTACTCGCTTCTCAGCTTAATAATTATATTATTAAAAATATTGTAAAATCAGACAATTTAAGTATGCAAAGCTTTAGCAACAATACAGAAATTGGGAAATATTTAACAGATAAAGTTTTTTCACCAGGTGCTTTGTACCACTGGAATGTTATGATTGAAAAAGCTACAGGTGAAAAGCTCACTCCTAAATATTACGCTGAGCAATTTGTAAAATAATTATCAAATTATGTATTTGTTAAAGAGATAACGCACCTTTTAATATCACAAATATATAAGCTTTCTTTAAATTCAGAATAATTGACCTCAATTTTTTGATTTAACTACAAGGCTGTTAATCATATCATATTAAATATGTTTATATTTTATCAATTATCATCATTTAGTTGTATTATAGCAAAAAATTTTTCCTGATACCACTAATTTTGGTATCATATTAAAATACATTGAGGTCAGTTGGTCTGAAATTAAAACATCCCGAATTTAAGCATTTTGGGCTTATTTCGGGGTGTTTTTGCTTAAAAATCAATTTGAGATGCTATATTTAAATTAATTTTTATCATTTTCGTTTAAAAATTTGTATTAATTAGAGTTTATTGTAATTTTGATTAATATTTCAACATAAATTATGTATTCTAATATAATATGCTGAGTAAATTTAAAAAATATTATAAAAATTTAAATATTTCATCTGAAACCTGGTTATATATAGTTTTTGTTATAATTGCTGTTTTTGTTGTTGTTTGGGCTATAAATTATTATTCGAATTTACGTAAGCCTATTTGCCCTGCTATTAATGCTGTGCCGCCGCAACCTGCTGCTTTGATTAATTTTAACGATGCTATTAAATTATTTGCGAAATTATCGTACGAAAGCAATATTTGCAAGGCAATTTACGAAATTGAAGATGTGCAGAAATTTTTTAAAGAAGTTGAATATTTAAATTCTGTAATTTCTACTGACAATTACGCAAGAAATATTGTAGCTAAAAACACATTTTTAATAGCTTTATATCCTCAAAATAACGACGAAACAGAATCATTGTATTTGTTTTCGTTGCCCGACAATAAACAGCAAGCAAATATTAAAAAGTTTTTGAGCAAACTCACGGGTTCTTTATCTCATAAAAAATACACAATTGACAAAGATATTAATTTGTATAATATTGATTTTCTGAATTATAATAAAAAAATATTTTGGTCGGATAATAAAGGTGTGTTTGCGGCAAGTTTCGATTCCACTTTGGTTGTTAGAGCTGTTGAACAATGCAATAAACCTTCCTATTTAATTTTGGATAAGAATTTTTCAAGAGTATACTATACAGCAGGGAAAAAAGTTTATGCTAACGTTTTCTTAAATTATAAAACATTTACTGAAGCATTTTCAAATGTTGTTTCTGCAAAATATTGTAAAAGTATTACACCGCTAAATAAATTTGCATCTTGGTCGGGGCTTGATTTTTCGTTTAAAAATCAATCTTTTATACTTAATGGATTTACATCTGCTAACGACACTTCGCTGTTTCTCGACCTTTTTAATGAACAGACCCCTTCTAATATCCGATTAACTTCATTTGCTCCTTATAACACTTCAGTTTTATTGTATTTTGGAATTAAAGATTTTACTTCTTTTTATCCAAACTTAAAAAAATTCTTAAATTCAAATAATCTTCACAACGACAATTATCGAAATATTATTACCAAATGCAATTCTGAAGGTATTGACATTGAAAATATTTTGACTAATTTAATTGGTAATGAATATGCTTTTGTCTCAAATACAATAAGTTCAAAAAACAATACTGATAATTTTTTTGCAGTGCTTAATGTTGCCGACAGTATATCGGCACGCGAAATGCTAAGAGTACTGGTTCAAAAATTCCCCGACGAATCGTGCCAGCTTGATACTGCAAATTCAAATATTTACTATTGTGGCTGCATTGATTTACCTCCTTTAGCACCTGCCTTTTTTGGA
The DNA here is from genome assembly GCA_964504265.1 of uncultured Bacteroidales bacterium. Classification (GTDB taxonomy): domain Bacteria; phylum Bacteroidota; class Bacteroidia; order Bacteroidales; family JAKIYJ01; genus JAKIYJ01. The sequence continues at coordinate 5,714 of CAZDEU010000113.1, read as the reverse complement.
AATATTTTTTCACCAGTCAAAAAGAATTGCTTTATTTTATATAAAGATTTTTTAATTATTGGTAATAGCATTAATGCCTTAAAAAAAGAAGTAGCCTTTATTGAATCAGGTAAAACATTAGCTTCTAATCAGAATTTTACAAATTTTTCGGATAATATTACTAACGAAGCTAATGTGTTTTTATATTGCAATATTCGTAAATCAATTGATTTTATTAGTCAATATTTAAATAATAAATTACAACAAAAGATAAAAGACAACCGTGATATTTTAACAAATTTTGAAGCATTAGCACTTCAATTCAATAAAAAAGATAATCTTTTTTATACTGGTATATGTCTTAAACATAACCCTGCTTATGTTGACGAAAGTCCTGCCTTATGGGAAGTTCTTTTGAACACTAATGTTGCTTCAAAACCCCATATTTTTTACGATAAAACAGGCAATTTAAATAATATTCAAATTTTTGACATATATAACAATTTGTATATGATAAACAAAACTGGTGAAATTGTATGGAAAACGCAATTGCCTGAGAAAATTATCAGCCAAATTTATGAAGTAGATATAAATAATAATGGCGAAAAATGTTATGCTTTTAATTCTGAAAAAAAAATTTACATACTAAATAATACAGGCGAAATTCTCAAAGGGTACCCTGTTAAATTGCCTTCGCCTGCAGCAAGTGGTATGTCGGTTTTTGACTACGATAATAAATTAGAATACAGGTTTGTGATTCCTTTAAAAAATAAACGCATAATTAATCTTACATATAAAGGCAAAAAAGTTAATGGTTGGAATATTCCTATTCTTGATTCATATTCAGAAACAGGAGTAACACATTATAGAATTGCAGGCAACGACTTGCTTGTTACATCATCAGCAGAAGGAACAGTTTATATTATAAACAGAAGAGGAGGTGTAATTTTTAATTCGACAGGTAAGTTTAAAATTGCAAATAATACAAATATTTTTGCCGACGAAGATAATCTGATTTTTGCCGCTACTAATGGGAAAATTTATAATGTTAATGCCTCAAAAAAATTTAAAGCTCAAATTATTGATAAATATTCGCTTTCAGTAAATTTTGTTTTATCAGATATTAATAATGATGGTAAAAAAGAATATATATTTATTGATAAAGGCGAACTTAAAATATACAACAGCAAACAAAAGTTAGTTTATCAGTATGATGAAAGTCCCAAACTTAGCCGTTTTATTTATATTTCAGGCAGTAAAAACAAACCTGTACTGATTATTCCCGATGTTGACAGCAATTTGCAATTTTTTAATTATAAAGGCAAAATAAATACAGAGCTTACTGTTAAAGGCAATAAGATGTTTACTTCTGGATTTTTATCTGATGATAATTCAATTAATTTCATTACTACTAATAATAATTGCGTGTTTTATTATTATTTGATTAAAAATATTTAATTTTTTCTAATAATTTTGTTTTTATAAAAAAAATATTAATTAAATTTGCTTTAATATAACGTGTATTTTATTTTATTGTTTTATACCATTAATTTATATTTAAAAATGAATTATGTTTTTATAAACTTAATTTGTTGATTATTTAAGTTTTGAATATCAGTTCTTTAAATATAGCATTAACAAAATATTTTTATATTAAAAAATAAAAAAAATGAAAATATTAAAAAATAAGATAAACAAAGAAAAAATCTTTCTTAATTTATCAGCTTTGGCAATAATTTTTCTTTTTGCTATTATTATTGCAAGTTGTACTAAAGAAGAATTTTATATGGACAAACTGAATACTTCGGGCAATTGGAAACCCGATGTAGCTTTGCCTCTTGTGTACTCAAGCCTTACAATGGAAGATATTCTTGCCGATTATGACAATCATCATATAGTAAACGATGCTAATAAGCTATGTTATCTTGTTTATCAGAAAAACGTTAGATCTGCAAATGCTGATGCTGTTATTATTGTTCCCAATCAATATATTAACACTGTTACTAATTTTAATATTACAGGTGGTAACTTAGGCACAGGCTCCGATTACACTACAACTTACAATAAAGTTTACACTTTTAATTTTACTAATGGCGAAGTGATTGACAGCATTTATATTAAATTCGGATTATTCGTTTTTAATATTACTTCTGACCTTAATTACGATGCAAGCGTTGTTGTTACTCTGCCAACTGTTACTAAAAATGGTGTACCTTTCTCTACAACTCTTACTCTAAATGCAGGCGATAATCCATTTTATGCTTTAAATTTAGATGGTTATGTGATGAAATTAGGTGCTCAGCCTATTAACGAAGACAATAAAATGCCTGTTAGATATGACATTACAGTACACGGCAACGGTTCAAACAATAATTCTCCCTACAATATTAGCTTTAATGAATATATTTCAAGTATTCAGTTTTCTAAAATCTATGGCTATTTAGGACAGTTTACATTCGATATGCTTGTTGATACTGTTAATATTAAATTGTATAATAATAATCTTACAGGTTTTATTGATTATGAAGACCCGCGTATTTATCTTACAATGACTTCATCTTTTGGAATGCCTATAGGAATTTTTACAACAAATTTCCTTGCAAAACCAACTCACGATTCACCCAATTCTGTAAATATTACAGGCTCGGCTGTCCCAACTGCCAATAACCCTCATATTTTACCGGCTGTTCCTTTTAACAACCCTGGGCATATGATGACCGAAACTGTTTATTTAGACCGTAATAACAGTTCTGTATACAATGCTATGTTAATTTCGCCACGATATTTTTATTGCAAACCAAATGTTAGCACTAATCCTGCCGGAAATACTCAGAATTTTGCTATTGATTCAAGCCACTTAGATTTTAATATGAAAGTTGAACTGCCTATGCACGGCAAAGCATGGGATTTTGTGCTACAAGATACAATACCGTTTGAGTTTGAAGGTATTGATGAAATGGAATCAATTCAGTTTAATGTTGATGTACTCAACGATTTTCCTATAGATGGTATTGCACAAGTTTATTTTGCCGACACTGCCTACAACGTTCTGGACTCTCTTCTTAATCCCATTCAAAGTGCTATAATTTCTGCTACTCCGGGACCCGCACCCGATTATCTTGTTACTCAACCAGTTCGCAAATATACAACTACCACCCTTACTGAACAAAGACTGAAAAATCTGAAGAATATGAAATACTTCCTTATAAAATCATATCTTACATCTTATAATGATGGTGGTAATATTGTTAAGATATATTCATTTTATACTATAGATGTTAAAATTAGTGCAAGAGCTAAATTCAGGGTAAACTATTAATACTTATAATTATGCAAAAAAAATACATATATATATTTGCAGGCATATTATTCCTATTAGGTATATCAAATGCCGCTTTTTCACAAAACGACCTTTCAATTTATCATCTACAGAGCATTCCACAATCAAATTATTCTAATCCAGCTCTCATGCCCGAATGTAAAGTACACGTTGGCTTCCCTGCTTTTTCTTCTCTGTATTTTGGCTTTGGCAATGGTGGTTTTAATATTAATGATGCTTTCTACATACGACCCGATGATTCTGTTGGCATTAACCTCGACAATGTGGTTAATAAACTCGGCAAAAGAAATTATTTATCTGTTAAAACTCAATTTGAATTCTTGAGCTTTGGATTTAAACTTAAACAAAACTATTTTAGTTTTAGTGCAAACGAAAAATTTTCTTTCAGGTTTGGTTACCCACGCGATTTTATGTCATTATTATGGAGAGGTAATTCTCAGTTTATTGGCGACAAAGCTGATTTTAAAGGGCTGGGTGTTGATGCTATTCATTATAGGGAATTTGCACTCGGTTACGCTCGCAATATGAACGATAAACTTACTATTGGCGGAAGGGCTAAACTTTTGTTCGGGCTTGCTAATGTATGGACTACTGGCAAAAGTAAAGCTGATTTGCACGTTGCTGATTCTTCTTATGACCTTACTGCTACTTCATATTTTAATATTAATACAAGTATGCCCGCTCAATGGTTTGAAGATAGCGATGAAGATTTTGAAACTTTAGATTATTTGATGAATACTGATAATATTGGTGGTGCTTTAGATCTTGGTGTTAAATATAAATATTCTGATAAATTAACTTTTTCGGCAAGTGTACTTGACCTTGGCTTTATTCATTGGAAATCTGATGTTAAAAACTTCAGAAATCTCGATAAAACTACTTCTTTTACCTTCAGAGGTATTAACATAAATGAATTCTTTAATAAATCAGATTCTGTTATTGGCGACCGCCTCGAAAAAATGCTGGATTCAATTTCAGGTATTTTTAATGTATCAGAAACCGAAAAAGATTATTATGCTCCGCTTAATTCTATTGCTAATATTGCTGTAGTTTACAATCTTACACCAAAAGACAGAGCAGGTATTGTTATCAGAGGAGAGTTTTTCGACCGCACTGTTCATCCTTCATTTACTTTTTCTTATAATCGTAAATTAGGTCAGATGGTCGATATGGCTGCAACATATTCAATAACCAATCGCAGTTGGCTTGATCTTGGTCTCGGAATTTCAATAAACTTAGGTGCTTGGCAAATTTATGCTATTGGCGACAATGCCTTGGGCTTTCTTATTAACGACAAATATACTTTTACTAACGAAAATGATAAAACTACTAGTTTCGTTTATCCTTCATATTCTAAAAATCTTAATGTACACGTAGGAATGAACTTTGTTTTTGGATATAGAAAAGTTGTTAATATTCCTATGCTTAATGAATAATATTACTCAGTTTTCTTTTTATTCAGCCATAGTTTTTGTCCGGGATTAGCTTCCTGCCCCGCAGTCATATTGTTTCGTTTGTACAATTTTTTCAGTTTAATGCCATAATTTTGTGAAATAGCGTACATACTTTCACCTTGCTTTACAATGTGATAATCTTTTTCAGCCTTTGATTTTTTGGGTTCAATAAATATTATTTGTCCGGGTACAATATTTTGATTTTTCTTAATATCGTTGAATTTTCTTATAAAAAGAGGAGCCAACTCAAATTCTTTTCCAAGACTCAGAGGAGTGTCGCCTTTTTTGGCAATAACAAAGTTTCTGCCATTTCTTGTAAATACTTTTCTGGAATCGCCTGTAAATATTACTACTTCAATTTCATCAGTTGAATAGTTTGTATTAGATGTAACTTGCCCAGCAATTTCGGAATTTTCGTTTTCATCGTTAGTAAAAAATTGAGAATCAAAAACATACAATCTGTTTTGCTCAATTACTCTGATAAGTTTTTGTGCATAATCGGGTGCAGTAGCATAGCCTGCCGATTTTAGCCCAAAAGCCCAAGATTTGTAATCAGTAATATCTAGTTCAAACAAGAAAGCATATCGTTTCCCATTTTTCAAAAATTCGGAATGGTCGTGGTACGATTCGGCTGCATCTTTATATTTTCTGAAACAATCGTTTTTTTCGTCATCATCTTTTAAAATTGTGTCGCCCGTCCAACCATTATTACATTTAATACCAAAATGATTATTTCCTTGTTGAGCCAAATAAGCATTACCAAAACCTGATTCAATTATTCCCTGTGCTAATTTAATACTTGCAGGAATACCATAGGTTTTCATATCGTTTATTGCAACATATTTAAATTTTTCGATATATTCTTCAACAGTATATTTATGCTGGGCAAAAATATTAAGCGTAATAATAGAAAAATATAAAGCTGATATAAATATTTTAAT
>CAZDEU010000112.1:6493-9394 GCA_964504265.1 uncultured Bacteroidales bacterium | reverse complement strand
CTTCGTTTCCCTTTGTTTCTTTCTTCAAATAAGTTATCTTCAACCTTGCTCCAAACGCTCACTTTTGTCTCACTATTACTATTAGGTTGTGTATATATATAAAACTAACTATACTACTCTTTCTCTTGCGCGGAATTTTTTTCAACAATATCATTTTTCAAACTAACTTCTAAGTATTTAGCAAATTGTTCTAACGCACTTTTTGAAAAGAAAAATGTGCATCGTTCTATCTCTCTTTTATTTATTATCAAAGAAGCTATGAATATCGTTTCACTGCCTATCTTCTTCACTTCTGCGTGGTTAAAAAATGCGCAAGGAACTTTTATCATACTATTTTAATTGTTTCATAACTTCTGCTTCTAACTTTCTTAAATCTTCAATACTTAAATCTTTGTAGTTTGGAATATCTATTGAGTGAGTAACTTCTTGCTTTTCGGGTGCAAACTTACCTTTCAACTTATAATACATTTCAATCGCACCTTTTTTTGTAGATAAGTCTTTATCTTGGAGCAGAATTTTTGTGTGTTCTCTTTTCGCAACCCCGTCGGTGAAATATTCGTTTTCAATAAGCTCTTCTACTCGTTTTTTAATATGAGGTTTTTCAAAGTATTCACTCCCCATCACACTTGCGCAAAAATAAGCATTCGTTGCTTCTTTCTTTTCTTCTTCATTTAACTTTTCATTTTCAATCATTCTCATCGCCAAATCTCGGTTTTTTATGTCAAACGCCAATAAAGCACTCTTCGTCTTATTACCGCACGTTTCAATAAAATAGCGACAAAATAACTCTTGCTTATAATTTAATTTTAGAAATTTCTTTTCTTCTTTTTGTTTTTTCTTCATACTTAGAATGGATAACAGAAAACAATCATAATTGAGTATGATTTCTTATCTTTTTGAAGACTTGAAATCATAGCTATTGGACTTCAATTCTTCGTATAAATTGTCTGCTTTTTTTATCTTAAGGGCAAGCAATAAGCAGTTTTAAGTGCGCACGATAGTTGGCTTGCCCTTCGCCAAAATTGTTTCGTAATCGTTAGTTTTCACCGACGAAGCGATTGAATTCTGACCTATTTATCTATCGCCCTAAAAACAAAAAAAGCCACCGCAGAATTTTTGCCTAGCGCTTTGCGAACGCCAACAGAATTCTTAGTAGCCCCTTTAATCAAAATTGAATTTCTTATTCTATGTATATATTATAATACTTTTTAGAATTTTTGTCAATACAAAATTCCTACTTTCTTTTTTTCTTTTATTTTTTTATTGTTTTATTATTGAACCTTGATATTTTTTGTATGTTTTTTAATGGCAGTGAAGTTATCCCCAAATTACACGGTTGACAAAAATTCAATTATGTATTATACTACAATTAGTAAAGAATAAAGTTATCCCCAAATTAAACGGTTGTCTTTTCAAAAAAATAAATTACTTTACAATCGTAATGAGGATAAAAATTCTTTTACAATCTATCTACTTCAATTCTATTTTATTGTTATCACCATTTCAAATGTGTTAAAAGAATAACAAACCTATATAGGTTGAAGTGGATTTACGGGCTGGTCGTATAAGCAATACTCTCAGGGCGTTGCCCAAAAGAGATGTAGGTTCGTATCCTACCCAGTCCACCAAAGGTCGTTCACTAAAAATTAATTAAAAACAATATGAAAGATCAATTCATAATTGAATACTCATTTGTTAATAAAGACGGCGCAACCGAATCTTTTACAGATGAGCGAGAAGAATGGTCTATGGACATCGCAATCGGCAGAGCTTTACGCAACGCACGATTGACGACTCTCAAAGGTCGCAGAGATGTCAAAGAACTTTCTATCACAGCTTCTAAAGTTGAAAAAGAACGAAAACATAAAAACGATTCAACTGAAGAAGAAACAGAAAATTGGCAAGGTCCAATCTGCTTAGTTTGCGGACAACCCGAAGACGAAGATGGCAGATGCGAATGCACCAATAAAGACGCCAACGGCGTATAAGCAGTCTCCCGTTGCTGAACGAAGACTGCTCGGCAACGTAAATGAGAGGGTAGAAACTAATACGGCTACCCTCTCACCCGAAAGGGTTAATCAATTAAACTTATGAAAACATTCTATATCACTTATACATTTGACGGTCGCGGAACAGCTATCGTTCAAGCAAAAAATAAAAAAGAAGCCACTGAAATGTTTTACGAAGGCAACGCAGAAGAGTATCGTAATGAAGATGGAGAGAATTATGAGATAGATGAATTTATTCACGAATAATTCTTAATTATATGAAATACAAAGCAATTTTATTCAATCCCGATGGATCTTACGTAACTGATTATTCAAACGGTTCTTCAATTGAAGATATCTGGAGTTTGATAGCAGATCAAGGTAGCAAGTGGATTTTCTATCCTATCTGTTTCGTAGCTACTGATAAAACAATTGTAGGTGTTCCCGAAGGAGCTGAAATTGTAAAAAATAAAAGAATCAAAACAGTTCAGAATTTACTCAAAAGAGCTTGGAAGGAAGATTCTGACGCAATAGTAGAAAGATTAGAAAGTGGAGCACCGTTTGATTTTATCTACTGGAATCATTTGTCAAAAATGCGAAAAAGTAGATAACGTTCTTTACATAACTTTTGGATGGAGATTATTATGAGCGAAGAAACGAAGAAAGAAGAAACAAAAGAAGAACCGGTCGTATTAGACCCCGTTATTCACTGTCCAAACTGTTTCAATCCCCGTTGTTTTAAGTAACGACGGGGATTATCCCCTTTTTATTTATTAACTTATTATTATGAAATACAGAGCAATAAGATGTCACGATTGTGGCAAACTATCTACAAACATTCTCGGAGCTAAAGTTGATTGCGAATGTGGAGGAGAGAATTTTTATGGCTATCAAATTGAAGAAAAAGATTACA
>CAZDEU010000112.1:0-6393 GCA_964504265.1 uncultured Bacteroidales bacterium | reverse complement strand
GAAAAAAAACATTGGCAAAATGGATATCAAATTAGAGGAGGTTGGCATAAAACTTATGCTCTATCAATTGGAAGTATTGGAATAATCCTCTGTAATTGTAGACCGTTTATTTCTATTTACAAATTAACTTAAATTATATGAAATCATTCTCTCAACTATTAAAAGATTTACAAGTTGGAAGACAACTCGTAATGACACACAATCAATTAGCACAATCAAGCGAACGGCTTGCTAAAATGTTAAATGTTCCTCGTTATATTACAAAAAAACAATCTAACGGAGTTTCTCTTAACGAAGAGAAAGATGGAACGAAAGGTAGTTCGTTTTTACAATTAGATAGAGCATCTCTCGTTGAATATGATGGAGAGACAATCAAAATCTACGAAGAAGGTATTAGAGATTTAACCGAAGAAGAAGAAAATATTCTAAAAAACCTACCATCTAAACGCGCAGAAAACAAAGAAGCTGTCTATAGAGATATGATGACTGACGGGAATTCTATGTATTGGAGTGATAGAAATTTTACAGCACAGAATAACGCAGAATGGTATTGGACTGAATCTCGTGGCAAATACTATATGAGAGGAGAACATAAGATGCGAGATGCATCTATGAAAGGACCGTTATCACTTGAATATAAACTAATCTAAATTGTATGAATTACGACTTTACAACTCTTTCAAACGATTCTCTTAAAGATGTATCAAAAGTTATTTTTACATTTTGCTTAGCAGAAAAGTTTGCAAGAAAAAAAGATTTTGAACTTCTTAAAGAAGCTTTCAAAGAATTAGAAAATAGAAATATCTCAATCAAAATTAACTTTGAGTAATATGAAAAATAAAATTACAAAAGAAAAGTTTCAAACATACAAAATGATTCGGGATTCAGGGATAACAAATATGTTTGATGTAACAAGAGTTATTAAACTTTCTAACAATTCACTTACACGAGAAGATTGTATAGATATTATGAATAACTATTCTAAATACGCTAAACAATTCGTATGAAAAAAATAATCTTCATAGTAATTATACTCAACCTGATTATTATTACTCTAACAACGTTTGAAATGCAACGCAGAGCTTCTTATCAACAAGAATTAAAGAGATTACAAGAAATTAACTATCTCTTTGAGCAAGATATGAAAGGAGAAATTGAATTATCAAACGAAGAATTAGAAAAATTGATTTTAGAATTTAACTCTTTTGACGATAAATAATATGAAATACGGCAACTATTCTACTTTTGATTGCCCTTCGGCAGACACAAAAGAAGAACAAGAAAAAAGAATTAAAATATGTTATGATTGGTTGGATAAACAATTAGACGCAATTCCTGGATGTTATGTAATTCAAAAAATAAATCATCACGATTTTGGATTCTATCCCTCTTTTGAAATCTTTATGCCTACAAAATATGAATTGATTGACGATTATGATGACGAGGAAGAAGATATAGAATTACTAAAAGAAAAAGATAAATGTATACAAGAACTTAATAAAATTGAAACAAAATATTCTAAAAAATTCAAAGAATGGTTATGAAATCTCACTGCTTTAATAAAGGTATAATCTATTGTTACAATAATCTCTGGAAGTATAAATCAGAACTAACAGATAATTATTTTCTTGTTCATCAATTGAAAAGAGATACGATTTTTTTACTTGATCCGAATTATGATTATACAAAAATCAGTCAACGAGAAACTGCACTGATTTACTCTGAAACACAACTTCCTGGTTTCAAGCCGATTAAAGAGATGTGTTATGACCTTTCTCAACTGTTCAATAATACCGACAAGCAAATTCGTAGAGGGATGAACCTTGATAAAAGAGAAAATGTTTTGATAGTAGATAATGAAATAAATGCTGGTGATAGATTAGATATCTATAATGAATGGAAGGAATATAAATATACAAAAGTATTTCGAATTGCTTTTAATCCTGAGCGCTATTTACGTAGTTATGAACTTAGAAATACAAAAGAGGTAAATTACTATGAACGTATTATCTATATTGATTCAAAGCCGTATGCTACTATCAATTTTAGTTTAGAAGATAATATAGCTTTTGAAATTTCTTTTACATCTAAATTCTTCAATAAAGATTTACGATTCATAAACGATTTGAACGAATGTATTTTAATCAACTGTTTCTACGACTTGTATAAAAATTACGGAATAACGGTTGTTAATGTCGGACCAGACGCAGGTATAAAAGGGTTAAAAGAATTCAAGAGACGATTCCCTTCTTTTGAAAATATAATTTATTCAACAACTCTTAAAAAAGAGTTGGCAACTTTATTTTAATATGACAATTTCTCAAGGGTTGATATTTTTATTAGTTGGAAGTTTAATATGTTTACTTGGAGTAGTAATCAAATTTCTAATCTACAGCGCTGTTTGTAAGAATTTTTCTGATTATTTTGAATATGAAGAATTCACAAATGACTTGATAGGGTTGATTATTTGTATCTTGATTATTTTTTGTGTCGTTGTGGGGACAATTTACGGTTGACAGAATTTTAGTTATGTATTATAATACTAAGAGTAAAAATTATTTAACGCCTAAATATGAAACATTCTATGTTAAAATTAAGAATAGTAAGTTCTATCCCTCAAGTGTCAAATCACTTGGACGCAATAACATTGGATGTTTCAGCGTTTAGGCGGGGTTAGAACTTACTATTTTTTATTTTAACTTTTTTTTATGTCTACATATAAATCTTCAAGTATTTTTTTTGGAGAAAGAGCAGAATGGGCAAGAAAAGAATTTCTTAAAAATCCTCAAAATAGTCAAGTAGATGATGAACTTTTAGTTTGGTGTTTTAACGATAGAGATGGTTTATGGTATTCAATAGCTGGAAATTATAGTCAATCTTCACCAGAAGAAAAAAGAAAAAAACAATTCGAAATACAACAAAGAAGATATGAGCTTTCAAAAAAATATGAAGAAGAAGCAATAAAAAGAGAAAAAGAAATAGAATATTGGTCTAAAATTAGACAAAAAATACTTGAAAGAGATAATTATACCTGTCAAATATGTAAAAAGAAAGCAAAAACAAAATTACATATTCATCATATTCTTAAAAAAAGAGAAGGAGGAGAAGATTATTATGATAACTTAATTACGGTTTGTCCTCCCTGTCATAGAAAAGCAGATAAAGAACTTTATAACCCAACTTGGAAAAAAATATGAAATACAATATAAATCTTAATCAAAAAATGCTTATTGAGCTTTCGCCAGAAATAACTTTATCCGAAGCAGTAATTTTAGACTATCTTTATTTCATCTGTAATTCTTTAAATGAAAAAATTCAAAAACAACGCGTTGATGGGTATACTTGGATTAACTATAAAACCTTACTCGAAGATTTACCTCTCTTAAAAGGGAGAACTACAACAACACTAACATCAAAAATAAATAATTTAGAAAAGTTTGGTTATATAAAAACAAAAATAGTATCTACAGAAACTGGAAAATATAAATATATCAAACTACAAAATAAAATTGATTTAATTTATTTTTCTCCTCACGATTCAGCAATCAGGAAAACAAAGTTGGGTCATCAGGAAAACTTGATTAATAATTATACTAGTGATAATACATCAATATCTAAAGATATTGATTACAGTGTTTTGACTTCGTCAGAAACACCATCTCATAAATCTAATTCTACTCTTCTTCAAGATAGTTGCTTTGAAGACGATTTTGTCAAACAAGGCGATAGTTCAGCATACGTTCGTGATTGTAAACCTCCTGAAGAAAAAGAAAAAACTATCTATGAAGAACTTCTTGAATACTGGAATCAAAAAGAAATTTTAGTTCATCGTAAATTATCTCCGTTAGTAAAAAAACATTGTGATAAACTTTTGAAAAACGGAATGACAATTTTTGAAATTAAAAAAGCAATAGATAATTATTCAGAAATACTTGAAGACAGAACTTGTCTATTCAAATACAAGTGGGCTTTACACGAATTTTTACAACGTGAAGGAGGAGCTCAAACTTTTATTGACAAGACCGTGGATGATTACAAAATAAAACAAAAATACTAAAAAATAAATTCACTTATGCTTGATGAATTTACAAACTTAAATTTTTCTGCTGAAAATGAAGGTGAAGTGTTTTCACTTGCACAGCTTTCTTCAAAACTAAAAGAAAGTAATTTTGAAAAAAAAGAAGCAATAAATACCTACTTTGGTGAACTTGATAAAATCACCGAAGGTTTTTACGGGGGCGAGTTAATTGTTTTATCAGCTCCAACAAAAAGCGGAAAGACAACTTTCTGTCAATCAGTTACACTTAACTTAGCAGAACACAATCAATCAGTCCTCTGGTTTACACTTGAAATGAGTTGGCAAGAATTAACTAAAAAGTTTTTGAAGATGTCTCCTGAAGCAGTTAATCTTCCGATTTTTTATCCGATCGATAATTCTAAACTTTGTGTCGGGTGGATAAAAGAAATAGCAGAAAAAGCTATCAAAGAAAAAGATGTTAAACTTTTAATCATCGACCACTTACATTTTCTTTTACCGTTAAGAGATTTTCATACAAACATTTCTTTTTTAGTTGGCGGTATTGTTCGTGATCTAAAGAAACTAGCTGTTAGTTTAAATATTCCAATCATTTTGATTTGTCATCCTGGAATGGTTCACGAAGAAGACGATATCAGTTGGAGAAATATTCGTGATAGTTCTTTCATCACTCAAGAATCTGATTTCACGATTGTAATGCAGAGAATTTTCAAAAAAGAAGGAAAAGAAAGAGTAGCGACGAATGAAGCAAAAATTTCTGTAGAGTTAAATCGTCGAACCGGAAATGTCGGAAAAATAGTTTTATCTCACATAAACGGCAGATTTTACGATCCTCTGGATATGAAAACAAGTAATTCAGTGGAAACAAAAATAAACATAGACGGAGTTGATATCGAATTTTAATTCTAACGGCGTTGAGAAACGCAGAATGATAAAAGATATGGAACAGAGCATACAAACTAAGCACAACGCTGCACAATCGCAAGAACATATAATCGCAGAGAGTTCGTTCCCGGCTTTAACTTATGATTTAGAAGAATATCTAAATTGGATAGATTCTATCCCGAAAGAAGAAGTAAAAGAAATTCAAAAAAATTTTTTGGATCAACAGTTAGAATGTTATGTTAAATTCAGCGTTGGATATATTAACAGAAATTTAGATCTAAAATATAATCGATCCTATGATTTTTCTGATAACTTTGTTCAGTATTTAACAAAAAAGCCAAAATCATTTTCAATAATGTTAAAAAAAAATTGGTGTGAAAAGATGATTGAATCTCTTCGTAACTTGATAGACGGTTTAGTTTCAAGAAAAGAAGAACTCAAGTTACGATTTCCTGTATTAAAAGAATACTTGGAAGAATCTTATAATGAATCAATTAGAAAAGTAAAAAAACATTTTCAATACTATAAACATTTCAGAGCTTCACTTGAAGAGGATTATGAACCTCCTAAAAATAAATACTCAGATCAAGATATTCAAACAGCTTCAGAGATTGATTTATCTCATTTGTTTGAAAAAAGAAGACGCAGTGGAAAAAATTGGATAGTATTGTGTCCTTATCATAATGAAAAAACTCCGTCGATGGTTTTATTCGACAAAAAAGGTTTTCATTGTTACGGTTGTGGTAAGCACGGAAGTTCAGTTGATTTATTTATGCACATCAACGGTTGTGATTTTAAAACAGCCGTTGAACAACTTTTGAGATTAAACTATTAAAAGTTATCTCCAGTTCAACGGTTGACAAAAATTTCAAAAGATGCTATAATATATTTAGTAGTATAATTTATTTATTAACTAATTTTATTCATGCTTGTATGAAATATGATTTTACAACTTATCAACCTAAAACAGGTAGAGATAAAAATTATATTAAAATTAATAAAAATTATACAATAACTTTTCCAAACGCGTTTTTAGTAGAAAATAAATTAACAGGTTCTAAGTTTGTTCAATTTAATTATGATAGAAAAAATAACGCTATAGCTTTTGCTTTTTCTAACATACAAATAGCAAATTCTTTTAAACTAAATCCTAAAACAAGATTACTTGCAACACAATCAGCGTTCAAGTTCGCAGAAATATTTCCTAAAAAAGGAGATTATAGTTACGAAAAATTAGATGAAGGAGATAGAATTTTTTACATAATAAAGTTTTAATAATATGAAATACTCAGCCAAAATATCAAACGACGAAGGTGAAACTATCGCCAAAATATCAGCTCTTAGTTTTGAAAGTTTGGAAGAACAATTACATAAACTAAAAGCATTTGATATTGTAGAAAAAAGCAATGAACCAGAAGTAGACCACTACGAAGAAACTCTTCAAAACATAGAACTTAATAATCAATCTTTAA
>CAZDEU010000111.1:0-9428 GCA_964504265.1 uncultured Bacteroidales bacterium | reverse complement strand
ATTTGATGAAAATTTCTGGTAATATTTTTAGGGTGTCCCAGAGTCAAAGTCAGGAGTAAAAGTCGTGTTTCGGATGTACTCAAAAAAGAGCGAAAACTTACATTAGACAAGATACGCAGTTGAATTTTAAACGTTAAAAGTTAAATATTAAAAGAAAAAAAAATCTTATTTGTCTAAAAAATTGTCAATCGTAGATCGTACATCGTAATTTTGTTTCTTATGTTGTTATAACATTTCAGCTTAATTTTAAACCATCAAATAAATACAAAATGCCTTTTCTACAAAAACCTGTTTCAGAGTTAAATGGTCAGCAGTTATTGTACTCAATTTTAAAAGAATTAAAAATTAATTATGATTATTATGCACATCCGCCAGCTCCTACAGTTGAGGAAGCCTCAAAATACTGGGTTGGTATTAATGCAAGCCACTGCAAAAATTTATTTTTTCGCAATCATAAAGGTAACAGGCATTATTTGGTGGTGCTTGATTATATGCAAAATCTGTCAATTAAAGACCTTGAATTACGCTTACGACAAGGTAAACTCAGTTTCGCTTCCCCTCAACGAATGATGAAATATTTGAAATTAACTCCAGGCTCTGTAACACCTTTCGGGTTGATTAATGATATTGACAATCATGTGCATTTATTTATAGACGAAAATCTTAAAAATGTCGATAAAATTAGCTTCCACCCTTGTATTAACACTGCTTCAATTGTAATAACTTACAAAGATTTTTGTAGATTTCTCGAATTTGTTGGTAATTCTTATGAATATATAAAACTATATTGATAATTAAACGAGTTCTAACATTTCAGCTTTAATAGCATTAGCAAGTCGTTTAACGCCTTCTTTGGCAATTTCTTTAGTGCAGTACGAAAAATTTATCCTTGCTGTATTCTTTCCGCTACCGTCGCAATGAAATACGCTACCTATTACAAATGCAACATTTTCATTAATAGCTTTTTGAAATAATTTTGCTGCGTCCATATTTTCGGGTAATGTAAGGAAAAGGAACAAGCCACCTTCCGGTTCTGTCCATTTTACTTGCTTAGGCATAAATTCTCTGAAAGCCTGCAACATATTATCACGCTTGTCTTTATAATCTGATATTATGTTTTTGAGATTTTTTTCAAAATATCCTTTTTTTAAATATTGTGCAGCAATCTTTTGAACAAAAGCGGCTGTACATAAGTCGGCTGATTGCTTTGCTGTTACAATTTTATTAATTATTGCTTCGTGGGCAATAACCCATCCAATCCGGAAACCAGGTACAAATATTTTTGAAAATGTTCCGAGCAAAATAACCTGTCCTGTGCCGTCTAAAGCATGAATTGTTTTTTGTGCTTTCCCTTCAAAGCGTATTTCACGGTATGGACTGTCTTCAACTATTAATACATCAAATTCACGTGCTACTTCAATAATTTCTTTTCTTCTCCACTCTGGCATAGTTATACCGGCAGGGTTCTGAAAATCGGGTATTATATATATAAATTTTGGATATTTGCCATTTTGTTTAAGTTCGCTTAAAGTGCTTTTTAAAACGTCAGACCGCATACCATATTCGTCAAATTTAACTCCAACCATATTGGCACCATAAGCCTGAAAAGCCTGTAACCCTCCTAAATATGACGGTAAACCGCATATTATTGTATCACCTGGATTAATGAAAATTCTGCCAATTAAATCTAATCCCTGTTGCGATGCAGTGGTAATTATAATATTGTTGATGTTGATGTTCAGTCCGTCTTTTATGTATCTTTCCATAATTTGCTTTCGTAGCTCAATGTCTCCTTCAGTAGTACTGTATTGCAAAGCAGCAGCACCATCGTTTTGTAATACTTCGCACGAAATTTCCTTTAGTTCTTCAATGGGGAAGGATGTTGTAGCAGGTAAACCGCCCGCAAATGAAATAACTTCAGGTCTTTGCGTTAACTTGAGTAATTCTCTTATTTCCGACTTTTTCATCCTGCTTGCACAATCCGAAAATATTTTTTCTAAATTCGATACCATGATATTTAATTTTTTATAAACACCGGCAATTTAGCATTTTTATCTATTCAATAATAAATTTTAGTATTTTTTAACAAATTTTTTAAAATTCAGAACTATAGAAGTAAGGCAACCTGCATTGTCGCAGATTTTTTCGACCACAAAAACACAAAGGCACTAAACTAAACTACACTAAGAAGTTGTTTAGTTTATTCAACATTTAACTTTATAAACTTTACAAACTTTATAAACTTTACTAACTTTACTAACTTTACTAACTTTATAAACTTTACTAACTCCATGGCTTAAATATAAAAAAACACCTCATCTCCTTCGCCATTATTAAATTTCGATAGTTTAACTTTTTCTAATGTATTAACTTTATTTTTATCATAAATACTTTTAATTTTTAAATAATTTGCTGTATATCCGTTCATATATCCTTTATAATTATTTGATTCCCATAATACTTTCTGTTCTCTACCAATATTAGTTTCATAGAAATTAAATTTCTTTTTATCGCTTATTTTTAATAATTGATATGTTCTTTGTTTTCTGATATCATTCTGAACGTTGCCGTCAAGTTTTATTGCTTTGGTTCCTGGGCGTTCAGAATAAGTAAATACGTGTAATTCAGATAAAGGCAGGCTTTCAATAAATTTTTTTGTAATATAGAATTCTTCTTCTGTTTCGCCCGGAAAACCTGTAATTACATCGGCAGCTATAAAAGCATCAGGAATGCGTTGTTTTATTAAATTTACCCTTTCTTTAAATAAATTTGTATCGTACTTTCTGCCCATAGTTTTTAAAATAACATCGGAACCCGATTGAAGAGAAATATGAAAATGAGGTGCTATAATTTCAGAATTTGCTATAAAATCTATTATTTCTGTATGCAAAAGATCTGGTTCTATAGATGAAATTCTGATTCTATCGACATATTTATTTTTTTCAATATTTAGCAATAATTCATAAAAACTTTCAGCATTATTTTTGCCAAAATCGCCAACATTAACACCAGTTAAAACAATTTCCTTAACTCCTGTTTTTGAAGTTGTTTTAATTAAATTTATTACATCAATTATTTTAGCACTTCTTGACCTACCTCTTGCGTAAGGTATTGTACAATAAGCACAAAAATAATCACAACCATCCTGTATTTTTAAAAATGAACGTGTCCTATCGCCTAAACTAACAGCAGGAACAAAATTCTTTTCATTGCTAATGTTGTAAGTTTCGTTGTATTCTTTTTTATTATTAATATATTCAAGCAGATTATATTTTTCAGAATTTCCTAAGATTATATCTGCACATCCCATGCTTTTAATATCATTGCTTCTAAGCTCTGAGTAACATCCAATAACAGCAATAAAAGCATCAGGATTTCTTTTCCTTGCCTGACGTATAGCCTGCCTGCTTTTTTTTTCGGCAGCCGACGTTACCGAACATGTATGTATAACATATATATCAGATATTGAATGAAATTCAGTTACTATATAACCTGCTTGTCGGAACTTTTCTGCTAATGTTGATGTTTCCGCAAAATTAAGTTTACAGCCTAAAGTATAGAATGCTATTGTTTTCACACGGCAAATTTAACTAAATTATATTTACCGTTTTTAAATCATTCTCCAATCATTTTCAAAAATTCATTTTGGTCTATAACAGGTATATTTAATTCCATCGCCTTTTTAAGTTTTTCAGGTCCCATATTATCGCCAGCTATAATAAAATCTGTTTTAGATGAAACAGAGCTTAGCAATTTACCCCCATTAATATTAACAAGATTTTTGATTTCTTCACGTTTTGCAGGCGTACCAAAATTGCCGCTAACAACAAAAGTTTTTCCTTCCAATATAGCCGACTGTTCTTTATTTTCGTTTTGATATTCAAAACGCAATCCTTTACTTCTTAGCCTGTTTATTAATTCTATGTTTTTAGGATTTTTGAAGAAATTTTTTACGCTTAAAGCTATTTTTTCACCTATTTCATCAGTGTTTTTCAAATCTTCTGTACTTGCATTAATTAAATTATCAATATTTTGAAATCTTCGTGCAAGCAGTCTGGCAACAGTTTCACCTACATGCCTTATTCCAAGTGAAAATAATACTCTCTCAAACGGCACTTTCTTCGATTCTTCTATACCCTGCAATATGTTTTCAACAGTCTTTTCCCTGAATTTCATTATTCTAATATCACCACTTTCTTCATTTTTATACTCTACCTCAATACCAAGTAAATCTGATTCTTTTAAATCATACAAATCGGCTACATTGCTAATAATTTTCTTATCAAATAAAACTGAAGTTCTGCCTTCTCCCAAACTTTGAATATCCATAGCCTTACGACTGGTAAAATGGTCAATTCCACCTTTAATTTGTGGTGGACATAACAGATTGTTAGGGCAATAATAAGCAGCTTCGCCTTCAGCTCTTTCGAGTTTGGTGCCACATTCAGGACAATATTCTGCAAATTCAAACGGTTTTGAGTCAGTTGCACGCTGAGTAACATCAACTCCTGTTATTTTGGGTATTATTTCTCCTCCTTTTTCAACAAAAACCATATCGCCAATGCGGATGTCAAGTTTTTTTATAATATCATCATTGTGAAGCGAAGCTCTTTTGACAGTAGTTCCTGCGAGTAAAACAGGCGATAAATTTGCTACGGGAGTAATAGTGCCAGTTCTGCCAACCTGAAAATCTATTGATAATAGTTTTGTAAGCACATTTTCGGCAGCATATTTATAAGCTATTGCCCATCGTGGCACTTTAGCAGTATAACCAAGTTGCTCTTGCTGCTCTATTGAATTAACTTTAATTACAACACCGTCAATATCAAAAGGTAGTTGTTTACGAGAATTTTCCCATTCGTCAATAAATATAAATATTTCATCTACATTTTTACATTTTACAACATAATTTGAAATTTTAAAGCCCCATTTTTTTGCACTAATCATATTGTCGTAATGATATTTGTGTGGCAAATTTTCGCCTAACAAAAAATACAGAAAACAATCTAAGGGTCGTTTGGCAACTTCGGCGGGTGAAAGCAATTTTAAACTGCCGGCAGTAGCATTACGTGGATTTGCAAAGGGATTTTCTCCTTTTTTAATTCTTAATTCGTTGAAACGCTCAAAGCCTTTGCGTGGCATAAATATTTCACCTCTTATCTCAAATTCATCAGGAATATCGTAGCCTTTAAGTTCTATCGGAATTGATTTAATTGTTTTTATGTTGGCTGTAATGTCGTCCCCTTTTTCTCCGTCGCCTCGTGTAACAGCTTTATTTAAAATCTTGTTTATATATGTTAATGAAATTGCAACTCCGTCAAATTTTAGCTCGCATATATATTCTACATTATTACCGATAGTTTTTCTGATTCTATCGTCAAATTCTTGAACTTCACCTTTTGTGTAAGTATTTGCTAACGAAAGCATCTGATATTTGTGAACTATAGTTTTAAAATCTTTTAATGGTTCACCGCCAACACGCTGAGTAGGTGAATTGGGAGTTATAAATTCTGGAAATTGTTTTTCGAGTTCCGTTAATTCATTTAATAACATATCGAACTCAAAATCACTGACTTCGGGCGATGCTAAAACATAATATTTATAATTGTGATGATTCAACAATTTGCTTAACTCATCTATTCGATTTTTTGCGTCTTCTTTGTTCATAATAATATGTATTTAAATGTATTGAGAAATGTAAATATATGACAATTATTAAAAATACTTTTTAATAGCATCACAATTAAATATTTAACTTGATTAAAAAAATATTAATCACAGTAAAAATTTCAGCAAAGAAACACAAAAAAACTAAATATTAATGAGCATGAAAAACTTTTGGATTAACAATAAGAGAAGGTATCTTGCCCGGGTTAAAAAAGGTTGCTTTGTCGTTAGCTTTCCATATTATTGACGAAAAAAATGAAGTAGATTGCCTCATAATAATAATTAAACCTGCGTTGATTGAAGTTGCGTAATCAATATAATGCGAGCCGAAGATTTTATTGTCGTTAGGTGCATAAATAGTTTTAGTTTTTATCCATTGTTCTGCAAAGTATTTTTCAATTTGTTTTACAATCAAGTTATGAGCAAAACTAACATCTTCGGTTTGTTGTTCCATGTTAATTGAATAAATATGTATTGTAGCTTTGGTTGCAAGTGCTATTCGGGCTGCAATATCAGTTTTTTGTCTTGATTCTTCTGTTGCATCAAGCGGAAAAACAATGTCATTGATAGGTTCAACAGGTTTATTATATCCTACAAATACGGGAACAGGCGATTTAGCAATCATTTGCATAATCCTTGTAGCACCAGCTTTGGGTTTATCTAAACCTATACTGATTAAGCATGCATTATGCTCAAAAGCTATTTTGCCAATATTTTTAATGCTTGCAGGTTTAATGAAATACACAGTTTCAATATTATGTTTTTCTGCAATATCCTCTGCTGTCTTTTTTAATTCTTCCTCTAAATTTGATATACTAAGCCCTTTATTTTTTAAATAAGATAAAGTGCCTGCATCACTAATGTTTAGTATACCAAGGTTAAGATTTGTTTGTTTTGAGAGTATAGCCGAAAACTCAAGTGCCCGATTTGATGCCTCACTAAAATCGTGAGGTACCATCAATATTCTGTTTGCTTTATTTTCCATAATATTTATTTTTTAGGTTTATAAATAAATTTAAATTTATTTTTGATGAATAATTTATTTGTATTGTTAAAATTAATACAACTGTGTATGTAATAAACAAAAATAAGTAATTTTTTACTTAAAAGCAAGAAAATAATATTATTTTTATATTGTATGTTTAGCGATTAATTAAATTTTATAAACTTTCATTTATTAATTCTGTTCCTATGTCAAGTATAAATTAAACAAAAATATTTTTATTTGGTAAATGTTGTCGGCTTTATATTTATAAAATAAAATTGATTATTTTTGTATAAATAAATATAAAAATGTCATTAATAAAAGTTTATTATATTTTAATAGTTATTATATGCTGTAACGGTACATACTTATATCCTAAGCAAAATAATATTGATAATAAAATACAGGATATATCTGTAATTAAATCTTTATTTGAAAAAGGTTTAAAGCATTACAATTCTTCACCCGACTCATCTTTGTTCTACACTCAAAAAGCATTTGGGTTAGCAAAAAAATATAATAATTATGAATATATTGCAAAATGCGAAAATTTGTTGGCTGTTGTTTATACCAATACAGGAAATTATAATAAAGCTATTGAACATTATATTCATTCTATTAAAATATTTGAAAAACTCAATAATGTAAATGGTTTAATAATGACATTTACTAATTTAGGCACTCTTAATAGGCTACAGAAAAGATATGACAAAGCATTTGGATATTATTTAAAAGCATATAATATTTCTAAAAAATTTACTAATAAAATTGATAAAAATCTAATAGCTCAGATTTATGCAAATGTAGGAATTGTATTTGATGATTTAAAAAAATACGATAAAGCTATTAAATTTTACAATAAAGCACTTTCAATTTATAAAATAACAGGCAATAAAGACGGTATTGCATATTGTTATAACTCAACTGCAATTTCTTATATTAATTTAAGAAATATAGATAAATCTCAATATAATACAACTGAAACATATTTAAAAGCTAATCAACTATATTTAAAAGCTCTGAATCTATTTGAAGAAATTAACAACCAATATGGAATGGCAACGGTTCTGGTCAATTTATCGAATTCAAATATTAAGCTAAAAAATTATAAACAAGCTATAATTTATTCTCATAAAACTCTTGAAATAGCACAAAAAACAGGAGCTTTAACTACTCAAAGTGTTGCTTACGAAAATTTATCAATTTCGTACGACAGCATAAATGACTCTCCAAAGGCTTATTATTATTATAAACTTTTTAAGCAAATTGACGATAGTTTGTTTAATATTGAAAAAAAGAAACAAATCAACGAATTGCAATTAAAATACGAAAGCAGTAAAAAAGAAAAAGAAATTAATGATAAAAACACCAGAATCATTGTTCTTGAGCAAATTAAAAAAACTGATAAATTAAAGAAAAATATTTTAACAGGCGGTATTATAAGTGTTTTGATATTGAGTTTTATATATATAAAAGGGCTTAAACGCAGAATAAAACTTAATAGACAATTATTCGAAAATAAGAAATTGCTTAACGAAAAAGAACTTGAAAATGAAAAATTAAAAAGTCTGCAATTGCAAAAAGAATTAGAATTAAGAGAAAGTGAAATAATGTATAAAAACAAAGAAATTGAATACAAAAATAAGGAATTAGTAAATTTTGCTCTTAGTATTGCCGAAAAAAATGAATTGCTTGAAGAAATTAAAGATACTTTGATAAATAATAAAGAACCTGCTATGTCTTCCAAGACTATTCAAATAATATCTCGTAATCAAATCAACCTTGACGAAGAAAGGCGAGAACTTCACAGCAAAATAGAATTGATTAACCAGTCGTTTTATATGAAGTTGCACGAAATACTTCCCGAAATTACTAATACAGAAGAAAAACTATGTGCTTTAATAAGGCTTAAGCTTTCATCTAAACAAATTGCTCTTACTCTTAATATTACTCCTCAAAGCGTTGATGTTTATAAAAACAGATTAAGGAAAAAATTTAATCTTAATAAACATGTTAATTTGAATGATTTTCTGAATTCGTTATAGAAAATAGTATGTAATATTTTCTAAAATATTTGTATATATATTGTTAAGTAGTATAATTCTCTATACAACTGTTAATCAATTAATTATAATTTTATTGTTAAGGTTTTGTTAAGTTATAATTATTATGAGTATATAATATTTTATGGTTTAAGCCAGTTGCTTTGAGGTTTCACAATTAAACGAGCATTGTTATATGCCATTTTTAATGTTAAACAAGTTTTGCAGTATAAATCTTATCATTTAATTTATGCACAACTAAGGCTAAATCAGGGTTTGGAGAGTTTGACGTTAAACACAACGGTAGTAATAATTGAATTTTTCCATCATAATATTGTGGGACAGCTACTTTATAATTTGTTCTAACTTTTTTCTTTACTTCATCTATAGGCCCGGCTAATTGCCTTCTGAGTTCAGCAACATCAGCCTTCTGTAGATGATTTGGGAATCGTTCAATATTCTCTCCAATAATATGATCAATATCCGGAATCAATTCGCATTTTGGATTAAATATTAATAATTCAGGTTTGTCAAAGAAGTTTGCAATTTCAGGCAGATTATCTGAAAAATTTTTTCGTTTGGTTTACACTAAGTGGTATACTTTTCAATTAATAAGTGGGGTACTTTTTAGTTAATATAAGCACCATCAAATTTACCTAAGCATACAAAAGAAATATTAAACGCATTAAATATGACAATATAAAGTAGCTAAGAATAAAACAGTTTCTCAAACC
>CAZDEU010000110.1:0-9579 GCA_964504265.1 uncultured Bacteroidales bacterium | reverse complement strand
AATACACGTAATAGCAAAACTAACACTTACAATAAAGGGGCAATTGAGTAAAGTTAATTTGGACAAAAGACACTATCCCGAAAAGTGTGTAACCACTCAACGGAGCCGTAAAAATATTACGTTAATAAATTGTAGTTAAATCAAAAACTTGAGGTCAGTTGTTCTGAATATATAATTAGTCAAGTAATCTCAACCAACAATAAGCAAACAAAATCTTATTTCAAAATATTTAAGTCTAATTTTTTGAACTCTTATGTTTTTGAATTTTATTAATATCACAATCACTGCACTTTAAATTACACTTTTCGCAAGCAGAAGTTGGTTTTTTATAAATACTTATAATTTTATTAATAACCAAATATATAGTTATTAATAATATGATAAAAACTGTTATTTCCTGCCACATAATTACAAGATTACAAAATTAAAAAACGAAAAACCTTGATGTAATATCCCAAACTATAATCAAAGAAATTGTTAAAAAAACAAATACCCAAAATAAAGAAGGCAGATAAGTAATATCTTTTAAATTTTTGGCATCGCCTGCTTTATTAGGTTGTTTCCAAGCAATAACCAATAATTGAATAATTGATATTATACTCTCAATCAATATTATACCTGCAGTTATGTATAAAACTATACTAGTAAGCAAAGGATTTTTTAAATATAAAACTATCGCAATAATTAAACCGTAAGTTATAAGCCAGAATATTCCATACATATTACGAACAAAAAATGTAAGATTTAACAATATAATAATCAACAAACCTATTAACCCCGGCACATACCATTGTTTTAAAGCAACATAAAACAAAATCCAAGCTATTGCAGTTGCAAGAGGATAGCCAGCAAACGATATTAAAAAACGTTTCCATTTACTAGCTGTTTTAGTTAAGGCGGTTCCACTTGTATCGCTGAGAAGTTCTATCTGAATAACCTCTGCATTAAGCAATAAAGCTACAAAGGCATGAGCACTTTCGTGCATCATTGTATTTATTACTTTAAAATACTTGCCAATGTAAGGAATATGAGTTAATACTAATGCAGCTATTACTGAAAATAAAAATTGATATGCAGGTGATAAAGTATCCATTATTTATATTATTCCATTATTTTGTAAAAATAATCCAAACTGATATACGCAAAATGATATTATCCATGCTAATGCCGTTGTATAAAAAAGCGAAAAGAAACCCCATTTCCAACTACCCGATTCTCTAGAAATTGTAATTATTGTACCAATACATGGAAAATATATTAAAACAAAAAGCATAAATGAAAAAGCTACTAAAGGTGTAATTACAGCTTGTCCTTTTTTATCAACACTTTCGTATCTCTCATTTTTCAACTTATTTTCTAACGAAGTATTTTTATTTGCAGCAGCATCAGTATCAGCTTGATATAAAACGCCCATTGTACTAACAATAATTTCCTTAGCAGGCAATCCTGCTAATAAACTGATTGTCATCTTCCAATCGAAACCTAAAGGTTTCATTATAGGTTCAATAGCTTTTCCTAATCTACCAATATATGAATCAAGTTGTTTATCAGTTGAATAAGAATATTCTAATGTAGTAATTTCTTGTTTAATGTCTTTAATTAATTTATCACGATCAATTTGTTTTGTTGTATTTAAATAATCATTATATGTATTTGAAATTAATGTAATAATTTCTTGATTATGTTCCTGCTCACGTTTATTATTTATTGGAAAATATCCTAAAGCCCATATTACAATAGAAGCAATTAATATAACCCCACCAATTTTATTGAGATATTGTGCGCCACGGTTCCACATATGTTTAAAAATTGTTCTTACAGTAGGAACACGATAAGGAGGAAGCTCCATAACAAAAGGTGCTTCCTGCCCTTTGAAAAGAAATTTTTTAAATATTAATGCCATAAAAACTGCAAGCAATAAGCCTATACCATACATAATAAAAACCATAGTACCTGCATTGTCAGCAAAAAAAGCTCCAGCCATAAGCAAATAAACAGGCAGCCTTGCACTACACGACATAAATGGATTTATTAACATGGTTAGTAATCTGTCGTTGCGGTTATTTAATGTACGCGTTGCCATTATTGCAGGCACATTGCACCCAAACCCCATAAGTAAAGGAATAAATGATTTGCCATGTAAACCAATTTTATGCATAATCCTGTCCATTATAAAAGCTGCTCTTGCCATATAACCTGTATCTTCCATAAATGCTATGAAGAAGAAAAGAATTAATATATTTGGTAAAAACACTAATACACCACCAACACCTGATATTATTCCATCTGTTAAAAGATTTTTTAAAATACCTTCAGGCATAGATGTTTCTATAGCATTATTTGTAAAACCTACAAGTGCTTCTATCCATTGCATAGGATATGCCCCAAGCGAAAAGGTAGCTTGAAACATTAACCATATAAAAAAAATAAATACAGGAAATCCAAATAACCTATGTGTTAAAAATGTATCTATTACCTCTGTTTCAGTTCTTTCCTTACGACGTTTATTGTTTACATAAGTTTCTTTTAACGCACCAGCAATAAATCCATATTTTGCATCAATAATCTGAGTTTCAGAATCCTCTAAATACAAGGTTTCAATTTTCTTAATCTCTTTTTCTGTAGTTTCATTTATTTCTTTACTGTTAGGCAATCTTGATACTATAAAATTAACTCCTTTATCTTTTTCTAAAAGCTTTATAGCATAATATCTTGATGAAACTTTATCGGTAATTGATGGATTATGGCGAATTTTATTTTGAATATTTTGTATAGAATTTTCAATACACTCGCCATAATTTATATGAACGTGCCTTACATCAGGGTCGCTATCTTCGTAAACATCTATTACCTTAGAAAACAATTCTTTTATTCCTTTACCTTTAGAACTAACAGTTGGTACCATTGGAATACCAATCATTTTACCAAGCGACACATAATCAAATTTATCTCCTTTTTCAACTAATTCATCATACATATTTAAAGCTATAACAACTTTAACATCCATGTCGATTAATTGAGTAGTAAGATAAAGATTGCGTTCAAGATTAGAGGCATCAACAACGTTTATAACTATATCGGGAAAATTCCCAAGTATATGTTTGCGAACATAAAGTTCCTCGGGCGAGTAAGCCGACAAAGAATAAGTGCCAGGCAGGTCAACTATATTAAATGTATAACCATTTTGTTTAAACTTTGCTGTTCGGGCTTCTACGGTTACACCTGCAAAATTTCCAACATGTGCATTAGAACTAGACGCATAATTAAATAATGTTGTTTTGCCTGAATTAGGATTACCAACTAAAGCTACATCTATAATTTTCCCTTTTTCACGTGCTGATTTTCTGACTATTTCATCAATAGTAACGCCCTCAAAATTACCATTAATAATTTGTTTGGCGGCTTCTTCAGGTGTAATAATTTCTACTAAAAGGCTTTCGCTTCTTCTTAGCGATACTTCATAATTCATTATTCTAAATTCTATAGGATCGCGTAACGGAGCATGTTTTATCATTTTTACTTCTTTACCTTTGATAAACCCCATTTCTGTGATACGCTTTCTGAAAGCTCCACGCCCCTTTACCTTTGTTATAATACCTGTTTGCCCTTCTTTTAAATCAAATAAAGTCATAAGTTATTTAGAATAATTCCAAACAAAAGTAGTAATTTTTTTAATTTGATAATCAAAATATTAATAAATTAAGATTTTTTTTAATTTATTAGAAAAAAAATAAATACATCAGAAAATTTACTAACAGATAGTTATTTCAATATTTGAGCTTGCTCCGAAAAATTCTTTATTTGAGAAAATTTTTAATATAGCTCTGATTAATTATATAAACAAGGAGATGCATCACCTCGTTTAATATACAAATCTATTACTGTTTTTTGTTTTGTTACTTTTCGGAGTGTATTCAATATTTCAAAAAAGTAAATTATTATTAATTTTGTAAACTATTATAATTACATTGCATGCCTAAAAACTTTTCAGCTCCTTTTCTTCCAATTACTTCAGACGAAATAAAACGTTTAAATTGGGAACAACTTGATGTTATAATTGTTTCGGGTGATGCTTATGTTGACCATCCTTCGTTTGGTGCTGCTGTTATTGGCAGAATTATTGAAAATGAAGGTTATAAAGTTGCAATTATTTCTCAACCTAACTGGAAAGACGATTTAAGAGATTTTAAAAAATTTGGTGTTCCTAAATTGTTTTTTGGTGTTACTTCCGGATGTATGGACTCTATGGTTAATCATTATACAGCTAATAAAAGACTTCGTTCAGATGATGCTTATACTGCCGGTGGCAAATCGGGCTTCAGACCCGATTACGCTGTTAATGTTTATACTAAAATACTGAAACAACTATACCCCGATGTTCCTGTTGTTATTGGCGGTATTGAGGCTTCGTTGAGAAGAATGACACATTACGATTATTGGTCAAACTCCTTAATGCCTTCTATTCTAAAAAGCAGTGGTGCCGATTTATTAATTTACGGAATGGGGGAAGAACCAATTATTGAACTTTTAAAAAAACTTGATTATAATATTGATAATTTCAAATATTTAAAAAACATACCTCAAACTGCTTATATTAATAAGGGAAATATTTCGTTAAATAGCATAAAAAATTATACAGAACTACCATCTTATGAACAATGCTTAGTAGATAAAAAATCTTTTGCAAAGATGTTTGTACTCGCTGAAACTGAAAGTAATAAGATGGTTCAAAATGTTATTATTCAGAAAATAGGAAATGATTTTCTTGTAATTAATCCTGCTTATCCACCTGCAAAAGAGAATATTGCTGATTTGCCTTATGATTTGCCATATTCGAGGTTGCCTCATCCAAAGTATTTAAAAAGAGGAGTTGTGCCCGCCTATGAAATGATAAAACACTCAGTTAACTCGCATAGAGGTTGTTTCGGAGGTTGTAGCTTTTGTGCTATTACATCGCATCAGGGTAAATTTGTATCATCACGAAGCGAAAAATCTATTCTAAATGAAGTAAAAATTATTGCCAATTCGGCAGGTTTTAAAGGAACAATAACTGATGTTGGTGGACCTTCCGCCAATATGTATAAAATGTCGGGTAAAAACATTGATATGTGCAAAACATGTAAACGCCCTTCATGTATTTATCCTAATATATGTAAAAATCTTAATTATAATCATAAGCCTTTATTAGATTTATATGATAAAATTTTAAATATTTCAGGGATAAAACATGTATTTATAGGAAGTGGTATAAGACATGATATGCTTGTTAACCAGCTACCCGAACAAGACAAAAAATATGCACTTTCAGAATATCTCGAAAAGCTTATTGTAAAACATATTTCGGGAAGATTTAAGGTAGCTCCTGAACATACTTCACAGAACGTTCTAAAATATATGCGTAAACCTGATTTTAAAAATTTCAAAGAATTATTAAAAAAATTTAATGTAATAACAAGAAAAAATAATTTGAAAATGCAAATTGTGCCGTATCTTATTTCTGGACATCCTGGCTGTGGAATAAGAGAAATGGCTGAATTAGCTTTTGAAATGAAAGAAATAGGTTTATCGCCCGAACAAGTTCAAAGTTTTACTCCAACACCTATGACGCTATCTTCAGTAATGTTTTATTGTGGTTTTGACCCTTATACAAATAAGAATATTTATATTGCCAAAAATATTAACGAAAAAAAAGAACAACATAAATTCTTTTTTTGGTATTTAAAAGAAAATAAACAACAATTAGTCAACACTTTATATAAAACAGGCAACTTTGATTTAAAGAAAAAACTATTCCCAAATAATAAATATAACTTTTAACATATATATTAAATCAACATTTATTTATAAGTTTTTCGACTGCTTTCCATAGCAGTACAGATGATTTATCCCATGAAAAATCATTCTTACGAATATTACCATTTTCAATAAGTTGTTTTCTCAAATTTTCATCGTTTACAATAGCATACATAGCATCGCAAATTGAATTGATGCAAAAAGGATCTACTAACAAAGCTGCATCTTTTGCAACTTCGGGCATAGAAGTAACATTTGAAGTAATAACAGGCACTCCACAACAAAAAGCTTCAACAATAGGTATTCCAAAACCTTCAAAAGTAGAAACGTAAGTAAGAGCCAAAGCAGAAGCAAGATATTTATGCAATTCGTTAGCACTTAACCTACCACAAAAAATGACATCGTCTTTAAATTTCATTGTTTTATAGACATTTTCCATTTCTTTGTTCCACCACATTTTAGTTCCTGCTATAATTAAAAGAATATCATAATTATATTTATTTCTGAATAAATCGTAAGCTTTAAGCAAATTAGCAACATTTTTTCGTGGATGTAATGCACCAACAAAGAGAAAATATGGCTTACCAAAACTGTGTAAATTGCGGAACTTTGTTATTTCAATTTCATTTAATGGGCAAAAATTGATATTAGCACCATTATACACAACATCAATCTTTTCGGAACCAATATTATATTGTTTAATTATGTCTGCTTTTGAAAATTCGGATACAGTTGCAATATGGCAGGCACGTTGGGCAAAACGAGGGAAAAAGTGTTTATAATATTTTCTTATGATCCAAGGTAAATCTTTGGGATAATGTTCAAAATTTAAATCATGAATAACCGAGAGAGTTTTAACACTTGTAGATAAGCTAATGTAGCCATCGGGCGATATAAAAATATCAGCTTTATACCTTTTTAATATCTTTTTAACCGAAAATTCAAACCATATATAGAATAAAAATGGATGGCGAGCCTGAGGACCAATAACAATAGGAATTATATTTGAAGATGTAATAAAA
Organism: uncultured Bacteroidales bacterium; assembly: GCA_964504265.1. GTDB lineage: Bacteria > Bacteroidota > Bacteroidia > Bacteroidales > JAKIYJ01 > JAKIYJ01. The sequence continues at coordinate 2,764 of CAZDEU010000110.1, read as the reverse complement.
GACTCATCATAAGGTCGGTCAAATATGAATAAAAATTCATGTTCAGGATGCGAGGCAGCAATACGGCTAATAGTTTCATAAGTAAACCAACCTATACCATCAAGTTTATTCTTTATTAAAAGCCTTGTGTTTACCGCTATACGCATATCTATATTGAAATATGCAAAATTATAAAATTATTTAATTTTTTTTAATAAATAGTTAATAAATAAAAATACGCAGATTATAAGCATAACTGGCTAAATAATATATACACGATTAACATTACGTTAAGTTTTACTTTAAAAAAACAACTAACTAATACCATAGAGATTATCGAAAAAGATTTGCCTCTTAAATAAAAACTCATAAATTTGCAATGTTTTAATAACTTAGTAATACATTTTTTTATTAAGAAAATTGTAATATTTTGGTAGATAATAGCTCAAATAAACCAATAAAAACATTTGAAATGAACTTGTTTAAAAATTACTTATAGTGATGATTAAAATATGCACAATTCGCATGTTATCTATAATATTAATATTTTAATCGAATGAAAATTATTATTAAAAGAATATTACAATATTTACTGGGTTATAAAAATTACTTATATATTTTTGCAAGATATATTATCGCTACAATTAAATGGAACTCAAAAGAAGGCGATTTTTTACATTTCATAAAATTGATGCCACCTAAAGGTATAATTTTAGATTTAGGTGCTAACATTGGAGTAATGTCGGCTTTACTATGTAAAAAATTGCCCCAAAGTCGGGTAATAGCATTTGAACCTGTACCTTCAAATATTGTTACATTAAGAAAAATTATTAAGCATTATAAACTTTCAAATATAAAAATATGTGAATATGCTTTGGGCGATTATAACGGCGAAGTAGAAATGATTTTACCTGTAAATAAAAATGTTAAAATGCAGGGATTAAGCCACGTAAAACATTCAAGTATTGCTGAAAATAATGATGGAATTATTTATAAAGTTAAAGTAAATCGCTTAGATGATATTGATGAATTATTTTCAACAAAAGAAACTGTTACTGGTATTAAGATTGATGTTGAAAATTTTGAATATTTTGTATTAAAAGGGGGCGAAAACCTTATTAAAAAATATATGCCCATTATTTATTGTGAATTATGGAATAATGAAAACCGCACTAATTGTTTTACATTTCTTAAAAATCTAAACTACAGCATTAAAGTACTCGAAAACAATAAATTAGTAAACTTTGAAAATGAAGTTCACACAACTCAAAACTTCTTTTTTATACCCAAAGAAAAATAAAGGATGAGACGAAAGTTTTTAACTAATCTAATTTTATTACTTTTTCTTAATTTGCTTATCAAGCCTTTCTGGATATTGGGTATTGACCGTACTGTTCAAAATACTGTTGGAGCTGGAGAATATGGCTTTTATTTTGCAATTTTTAATTTTTCTTTTCTATTTAATATACTCTTAGATTTTGGAATTACAAATTTCAACAATCGCAACATAGCACAAAATAATCATTTGCTTAACAAACATTTTTCAAGCATACTTGCATTAAAATTTATTTTAGCCGGTTTATATATGCTAATTACTTTAATATTTGGCTGGATAATCGGTTATAATAATCACCAAATGAGCTTACTTGCTTTGTTAGGGATTAATCAATTCTTAATTTCTTTTGTGCTTTATCTACGATCAAATATTTCTGGCCTACAATTATTTAGTATTGACAGTATTATGTCGGTTCTCGATAGGGTTCTTATGATAGTATTTTGCGGCATTTTGCTGTGGGGAAATGTTACATCAATTCCTTTTAGTATAGATTTGTTTGTATATACACAAACCCTTGCATATTTATTAACAGCATTTGTGGCATTAATAATAGTTATTAGAAAAGCAAAATTTAACAAACTCAAATGGAGCCCGCCTTTTTTTCTGATAATTATTAAACAAAGTTTCCCTTTTGCAATACTCGTACTGTTAATGACTTTTTATAACAGAATTGACTCAGTTATGATTGAAAGAATAATACCTGACGCGGCAGGCGATGAACAGGCTGGAATTTACGCATCGGCTTATCGCTTGCTTGATGCAACTAATATGATTGCATATTTATTTTCGGTTTTATTGCTGCCTTTATTTTCGCGTATGATTAAATTAAAAGAAAATATTGGAAATCTGGCTAAATTATCATTTACTTTACTGTTCTTATTATCAATATTAGTATCTGCCAGCTCATTTTTTTACAGCCACGATTTAATGAGTATGTTATATCCTCAACATCCCGGCGAAACAATTGATATGTTTAATTTAAGAATGCAGCAAACAAGCACAATATTCGGAGTTTTGATGTTTGGGTTTATTCCTATTTCAACAACTTATGTTTTTGGTACTTTATTAACTGCAAATGGTAATCTAAAGCAATTAAATATTGTTGCTGCAAGCGGAATGGCTTTAAATATATTGCTAAATTTAATATTAATTCCAAAATTTTTGGCAACAGGTGCAGCTTATGTCAGTATATTAACCCAATTTTTAAGTGCGTCAGTACAAGTATTGATAGCTTTTAAAGTATTTAAGTTAAAATTTGGTATTTCTTATTATTTTAGAATAATATCTTACGCCTTACTGGTTTTCATATTCGGATATATTTCTACACAATTAAATTTATTGTGGATGCAACGATTTATAATTTTAATTGTTGCAGCTTTAGTTTTTGCTTTCGCCACAAGGTTACTTAAAATTAAAGCATTAATCAATATTATTAAGAAAGAGGAAAGT
>CAZDEU010000109.1:0-9600 GCA_964504265.1 uncultured Bacteroidales bacterium | reverse complement strand
ACCAATGACTACCAATGCCAATTAACTTCTTTTTCCCATCCATCAACCAACAAACCAGATTCTAAAGCAATATTTATAATTTTTTGAGCTTTATCAACAACAGGTTTATCGACCATTTTATTATTTACAGCTATAACACCGAGACCTTCGTTGCAAGCTTTTTTATAAGCAATAATAATTTGTTTTGCTTTTTCAATATCGTCTTTATCAGGAGCAAAGTTTTCGTGAATTACATTAATTTGATTTGGATGAATACAGCCCATACCATCAAACCCGAGCGATTTAGAATAAATAACATAATTTTTTAGAGCATCAAGATTTTTATAATCAGTAAAAACGCTGTCAATAGCCTGTATACCTGCTACTCTTGCTGCATTAACAATCATACTTTTAGCAAATAAAGATTCATTTCCCTGAACAGTTTTTTGTCCACCTAAATCGTTTACATAATCTTCCTGACCAAAAGCAATTGCTACAATATTTTTAGAAGCAGTTGCAATATCTTTTACATTAAAAATGCCTTTACAAGTTTCAATTATTGGCATAAGCCAAATATCGTTATTAATATTGTTTTTAAGTTTTAGTTCCTTGATTTTTTCATCAACAATATTTATCTGTTCAGTTTCTTCGCATTTGGGAATAATAATAACATTAACACGACAGGGAATTACAAAACTAAGATCTATTAAACCCAAAGGCAGAGGATTAATTCTAACCATTCTTTCAACACCATCAAAATCAATAGATAATAAAGCATTTCGGCAAAGGAATAATGCTTCGTCTTTTTTGTCGGGTGCAACAGCATCTTCGAGGTCAAAGACAACGCCATCAGATTTATATGAAGCTGCTTTTAACATATAACTTGGGGTGTTGCCAGGAACATATAATTTTGTGAAACGCCTGCGTGTTTTATGGCTTAATGATAAAATTTGTTGTTTAATATTAGGTAAAAAATCAATATTACTATCTACAATTTTTTTATATGCTGCTTCAAGACGAGCCATTATAACATAAACTTCTGAGTTATTGTCATCAATAGAAATTATTGAATTTTTAATTTCATAAGTTTTAATGAATTTATTAACAATATTATGAATTAAAGTTTCTTTAGCTGTTGTTTTTGAATTAATAGTCTTTATTATATTGCCATTTCCCTTAGTAATAATAAGATTGACTAAGCAGTCATTTTTTGATAAAGTACCTGAATTGCTTTTAAAATTTCTGTTATTTGAAAAATTCATAATATAATTATTTTAGCATTCAAAGATATAAAGATATTAAGTTTATTAAAAAACAAGACAAAAACATATTTATAAAATTATTTACAGTGCAAAGTATTATTGTGTAAATATTTTTTATACCTTTGCACGCTCTTAATGAAAAGAAGCTAAACGGTCTGATTTTAAAACAGGAATCACATCTTTTCCTTTAATAATCATTCAGTAAAAAACCCATCAGTAATATCATAAACGAATTACTATAAGTTCATTATAAAATATTTTAAAATTAGTAAAAATAATGTCATTAACAAAACTAAGAAACATTGGAATTGCTGCACATATTGATGCAGGAAAAACTACAGTAACAGAAAGAATACTTTTTTTTACAGGTGTTACACGTAAATATGGTGAAACACACGACGGACAAGCTACAATGGACTTTATGAAGCAAGAACAAGAAAGAGGTATTACTATTGCTTCGGCTGCTATTACAAGTTTTTGGAAAGATTATCAGATAAACCTTATTGATACACCAGGTCACGTTGATTTTACACTTGAAGTTGAACGCTCATTAAGAGTTATTGATGGTATGATTGCGGTTTTTTGTGCTGTTGGAGGAGTTGAACCTCAAAGCGAAACAGTTTGGAATCAAGCTGACAGGTATAAAGTACCTCGTATTGCATTTGTTAATAAAATGGACCGTACAGGAGCCGATTTTTACGAAGTAGTAACTCAACTAAATGCTAACCTTGATGCTAAAGCTATTCCCTTTCAGATACCTGTTGGTGCCGAAGAAGATTTCGAAGGAATGATTGATGTTATAAAAGATGTTTATTACACCTTCGACAATGGAGTGATAATCGAAAATGCTATTCCCGAAAACTATATTGCTAAAGTTAAAGAGATAAGAAATTCATTACTTGAAAAACTAGCCGATTTTAATGAAGAGATAATGAATTTATATTTCGACGAAAAAGAAATACCTATAGAATTAATAAAAAAAGCAGCTCGCGAAGCAACTTTAAAACTTTTAATAACACCTGTTTTTTGTGGTGCTGCATATAAGAATAAAGGCATCCAACTTTTGCTTGATGCAGTAATTGACTACCTCCCCTCGCCTATTGATGTTGGGGCTGTAATTGGATATGATATTGATGACTCAGAAAAAACCAAAAGCCGAAATCCTTGTGCTAAAGAACATTTTGCCGCACTAGCGTTTAAACTTATTCATGACCCTTATGTAGGTCAACAAACTTTTATAAGAATTTATTCAGGAACATTGCATAGCGGTATGCAATTATACAATTCAACAAAAGGAAAATACGAAAGAGCTGGTCGTATATTAAGAATACATGCCAAAGACCGCGAAGAAATAAACGAAGCAGGACCTGGTGAAATTGTTGCTCTTATTGGAATGAAACTTACAAAGACAGGCGATACACTTTGCGATACTGAACACCCTCTGCATCTTGAATCTATTCATATACCGCCAACAGTAATTGAGCTAAAAATTAATCCAGGCAAACGTAAAGATCAAGAAAAATTAAGCGAAGCACTTGCAAAGCTATCAAGCGAAGATCCTTCGTTTATTGCAAGATTTGATAAAGAAACTGAAGAAACAGTTATTGGAGGAATGGGCGAGCTTCATCTTGAGATAATCATAGACAGATTAATTAATGAATTTAAAGTTGAAGTTGAAACAGGAGAACCTGCTGTTGCACTCAGAGAAACAATTACCACTGAATTAGTTTCAGATTATAAACATGCAAAACAAACAGGTGGTAAAGGACAATTTGCCCACACTATTATGCGTATTGAACCTAACGACGGAAATGGTTACGAATTTATTAGTAAGGTTAAAGGTGGTGCAATACCTGCTGAATTTATAGGTTCTGTTGATAAAGGTATTAGAAAAACTTTAGAAGAAGGTGCTTTAGCAGGTTATCCCATAGTTGATGTTAAAGTAGTTCTGCTCGACGGTAATTATCACCCTGTTGATTCTTCCGATATGGCTTTCCAAACTTGTGCTTCTATATGCTTTAAAAAAGGTTTCCTAAAAGCAAATCCAATTCTATTAGAACCTGTAATGAAAGTTGAGATTAATACACCCGACGAATATATTGGAGATATTGTAGGCAATTTAAACAGAAGAAGAGGTAAAATTGAAGCTATGCGTCGTTACAGAAAAGGTGCACAAAAACTTAACGGTTTTGTTCCTTTAATGGAAATGTTCGGCTATGCTACTCAATTAAGAAACCTTTCGAGCGGAAGAGCAAATTACTCTATGGAATTTCATAAATATTTGCCGGCTCCCAAAACAATTCAAGATGATATATTGAAAAAAGCAGAAGAGAAAAAGAATAAATAACAAAATTATATTTTTAGCGGGGTAAAATAACTACTCCGCTTCCGTTTTTCCCATCAATAATTATCTGGCATTCTTCGGACAAGCAAACATGCCTTACGAATTCATCTTCATAAATTGCAGGCAAAGAGTTAAGATAATCAACATTATAATAACCATCATTAATATAAGGATTTACAGCAAAATATCCCACTCTGAAAGAAGTAAGATTATGAAAAAAATGAGTACCCTGGCTGGGGTCAATTCTGTAACTCTCCAAACTAGACTCAACAAGCAGTCGTGCTGCTGAAATTTGAGGCCATTTAACAGGAATACCAAGCCATGGGTCAGAAGACCCCCATCTGCCAGGTCCTATTAATATGTAATTAGTTTTTGATTGTAAGAAAGAATCATTTAATTTACCGATAATATTAGCTGTTGCAGGATTATTAGAGGCATCAAAGACATCAGGTTTTACATAAACTATATCTTTTAAACCGTTAATAATACCATTGCCAAGAGCATGTTCAGATTTTAAAATATATTGTTCCTTTTTAATATTGCTGAAATCAAAATTTACTTTTTCTTTATTATCAACAACAGGTCTTATTTGCAATAAATAAAACACTTTAGGCTGGTCAGAAGGCACATCCATATCAACGGCAAACTCAATTTCAATATGATTATTCATTTCTTTTTGAGCAACATTGAGCAATAATTTAAGAATATCGGCAAGCGGGAATGTATTATAATTTAAAATATTTGAAAAAGTTACAACCTTTCTACCAGATAAATCGAAACCATCTCTGAGCATGTTAGAATCCATGTCATAAGTAGAAGTTACTAATCTTAAAGTTCCATCATCCTTTGCTTCATCAATTTTTAATTTTAAGATATTGGCATTATCATCAACAGAAGGCTTAAAACTTTTACAATTAAGATCTAATGCGTAAAAACTTTGTTGAGTTTCGCGTAAAGCCATCTTAGGCGAAGATAACTGAATAATTTTATTAGGATGATAAGGCGAAAATCTTAGCGTTGTACCACCTTCGACAATATATTTACCCAAACCGAAAGCAAGATTTACAATACCTTCTTCAGGTTTTTCGGGCAGGATAGGATAAAAATTGTTAGAACGAGCTACACCAGACAAAACAGGATAAAATTTTCCTTTATAAGCTCTTCCACAAACCTCTTGCAAAACAACAGCCATTTTTTCTTCGTCAATAATATTTGACGTAGCTTCCATATATGCCTTACTTGATTTAAAATATACAGATGCGTAAACACTTTTAATTGCATTGCACAACATTTCTAATGTCATCTTGAAATTAACATCTGAAACAGGGATCATATAAGTAGAATATATACCTGCAAAAGGCTGATAATGGGAATCTTCAAGCAAACTTGACGACCTAACAGCAATAGGTTTTTTCACTACTTTAATAAAAGCCTTCAAATTTTCATAAATACGTTCGGGAAGTTTTGCTTTTATAAATCTGTTAAGGATAATCTCATCATTATAATCGGATAATGCAAACTTATATAAGTTGTTGTTCTCCATAAATTCGTCAAAAACATCTGAAGTAAGTACAACAGTTAAAGGAATAGTTACAATTATTTTTTCGAATTTATCAAACAACTTATTTCTTTTAATTAAGGAATCAATAAAAGCAAGACCTCTTGCCTTACCTCCCAACGAACCATCACCAATACGACTAAAAATAAAATACTCATCAAAGCGGTCTTTATCAAAATCGGCAATAATACCTCTGCCTTTATTTATTCTGAAACTCATTATAGCATCATACAAATAATGTCGTACCTCATCAAGATTATTGAAATCTTCGGCATTAACAGGTTTAAACATCTCTGCTAAAGGGAATAATGCTCTAGCATTTAACCATTTTGAAAAGTGATTACGGCTGATATGATACTTTAACGAATAATCGGGTATTTCAAAAATCTTTTTTTGAAGAGCTTTAAGATTGTGAACTCTTGCAATTTCCTGATTTGTTTCAGGATTTCTGAAAACAAAGTCGCCAAAAGCCATATATTCGTTCATAAAAGTCTTAAGATCCTTTGAAAAAGTCTTAGAATGCTTATACAAAAAGCTGACATTAAGATTTTCGGCAATTACTTTGTTCTTTAATTCGGACGAATGTAAAAGAAAAGGCAATTGGATATCGGCATTTTTTACAGTTTCGCAGAGTTTTTTACCCGCATAAGCGTCAAAAACTCCATTACGTTTAAAATTCATATCCGAAATAATGCCTAAAAGATTATTTTTATACTTTTCATAAATAGATATAGCCTCTTCATAATTACGTGCCAGCAAAATTTTTGGTCTTCCTCGCATTCGCATAGTCTTTTGATGCTCGTTAAGACCTTCGGACATAAAACCACGCGATTGTTTAAATACAATTTTATAAATATTAGGTAAATTACTTGAATAAAACCTTATAGAATCTTCAACTAACAGAATTGCCTGAACACCAGCTTCCTCAATATCATACGAAATATTCATTTTATCTTCTAACAACTTAATTATTGCCAGCAATATTTCGGTGTCGCCAAGCCAACTGAAAACATAATCAATAGCCGACATATCTTCACCATCAAGTCTTAAAGATATTTCACGCGAAAATGGAGTAAGAACTACTATAGGTTTAGATGCATAATTTGATTTAATTTTTTTAGCAAGTAAAAAGGGGTCACCAACACTTAACATTGTAATGATTAAATCGATGCTCGTTGTATTAAGTATTTCAAATGCTGATTTTTCATCTGTAGCATGAATAAACATAGGAGGATAACGAAGATTTAATGAAACATATTCATTAAAAATCTGTTCATCAATACGTCCGTCTTCCTCAAGCATAAAATAATCGTAATTACTACATATAATTAAAACATGATATATTCGCTTTTGCATTAATTTTTTAAAAGCAGTATCAGAAAAGTAGTATTTTTTAGAATTTAATAAATTGTTAACAACCATATAAAACAGAATTAAGTAAGTTTGATAAGTACTTATATAAGCGCAAGATATTCAATAAATTTTAGTTTGTTAAATTATATCAAAATAAAACGCTAAATTACCAAAACTAAGATAAAGATACAATTTATAATAAAATCAACGTTAATTAATAATTTAAATTTGATTTAACATATAAACTACTCATAAAAAAATGAACAATAAACTAAAAGTTTTCAACGATATATTAGATACAATTGGCAATACTCCATTGTTAGAACTCAAAAAGCTAAATACAGGCAAATGCCGCTTGTTTTTAAAATTAGAAAATCTGAATCCGGGTGGTTCAATAAAAGACAGAATTGCACTTACAATGATTGCTGATGCCGAGAAAAAAGGAATGTTAAAACCTGGAGCAACAATAATTGAAGCAACAGCAGGTAATACAGGTATTGGTCTGGCTCTTATTGCAGGAATGAAAGGATATAAACTCATATTAGTCATTCCCGACAAAATGAGTGAAGAAAAGATTAATAATCTTAAAGCTATGGGAGTTGAAATTATAATTACTCGTTCTGATGTTTGCAAAGGTCATCCCGAATATTATCAGGATATTGCCGAAAGATTAGCAAAAGAAAACGGATATTACTTCATAAATCAGTTTTCTAACCCTGCAAATCCTTTAGCTCATGAAACTACAACTGCTCCCGAAATATTTGAACAAATGGATGGCAAAATAGATGCTGTAGTTGCAGGTGTAGGTTCGTCAGGTACGATTTCTGGTCTTACAGCTTTCTTTAAAAAACATTCGCCCAACACTGAATTTATTTTAGCCGACCCTATTGGTTCTATTTTAACCGAATATATAAATTGCGGCAAATTAGGAAAAGAAATTTGTTCTTGGTATGTAGAAGGAATTGGCGAAGATTTTATTCCATCTATTTGTGATTTTTCTATGACTAAAAAAGCTTATGCCATAAGTGATAAAGAAAGCTTTATGACTGCTCGTGAACTTCTTCGCAAAGAAGGAGTGCTTGCTGGTTCTTCTACTGGAACTTTGCTTGCCGCCGCTCTGAAATATTGTCAAGAACAAACTGAACCTAAAAGAGTTGTAACTTTTGCTTGCGATAGTGGTAATAAATATTTATCTAAGATGTTTAACGATGAATGGTTATCATCTAAAGGTTTAATTTAAATTTCAAAAATAAAAAATATGGTAAATAAAAAATATACCGGCTTTGCAACAAAAGCTATTCATACCGGCGAAGAACCCGATTTTAGAGAAGGTGCTTACGGCGATGTTGCAATGCCTATACATTTATCTACAACTTATGCACGCAAGGAAGTAGAAAAACCGACCGCAGCTTACGAATATTCAAGAAGCCTTAATCCTACGCGTAATGCGTTGGAACAAAAATTTGCAGCTCTCGAAAATGCTAAATACGGACTTGCTTTTTCATCTGGTCTTGCTGCTGAAACAATTATTATTATGTCGTTATTGAAAAGCGGCGACCATGTAATTGCATTCGACGATTTATATGGCGGAAGTAAAAGACTACTTAATAAAGTTTTTCCTGCTTATAATATCAGTGCTTCTTATGTTGATGCAGTTGATGTTAATAATATCAAAAATGCTTTAAAAAAGGAAACAAAACTTATTTGGGTCGAAACTCCTACAAATCCGTTATTGAAAGTTTGCGACATTAAAGCTATAGCTTCTTTTGCAAAAGAAAATAATCTGAAATTAATTGTTGATAACACCTTTTTATCACCTTATTTTCAGAATCCACTTGACTTAGGTGCTGATATAGTTTTTCACAGTTCAACAAAATATATCAGTGGTCATAGCGATGTTGTTGGAGGTGCAGTTATGTTATCGGACGATGAATTATATGAAAAGTTAAAATTCAATCAAAATGCTGTTGGGGCTGTCCCCTCTCCTTTTGATTGCTATCTGACAATGCGAGGCATAAAAACACTCGAAATAAGGATGATTAAACATGCCGAAAATGCTTTACAAATAGCTGAATATCTCGAACAACATCCAAAGGTCAATAAAGTTATTTATCCTGCACTGAAAAGTCATCCTCAATATGAACTTGCAAAACAACAAACAAAAGGTTGTGGTGGTATTGTTTCATTTTTAATTAAAGGAAACATTAACACAGCAAAAACATTTTTAGAAAATGTTAAGATATTTGCTCTTGCAGAAAGTCTCGGAGGTGTTGAATCTTTGATAGAACATCCTGCACTAATGACACATTCGGGACTTGAACAAAACGAAAGGAATAAAATCGGTATTACCGATACTTTTATCAGAATATCTGTTGGAATTGAAAATATTGAAGATTTAATAAACGATATACAGCAAGCATTGGCAAAGTGTTGATATGTTAAATGTAAAAATGTTGAATATTGAATGGAATTACAGAATTTTATTCTAAGAATTTTTAAATAATAGAATTTTTAAAATCCCTTTGTTTACTTCGCAAGTCCTTTGCTCCCTTTGTATTTTTTATAAATTATTTTTAATTATTTTTGATGACAGATTTAAAAAATAAATTAGAATAATTTTGGAGTTTACACACTTTTCGGGATAGTGTCGTTGCATCAGCGTTTTCGGTGTTCTATTAATGTTATTACTATAACATTGCCTCTCGAAGAGGCAATGTTCCCTCTCAAATAATCAAAATTGCTGCGAAAAGCATCCAAGCCTAAGCATTTTGGCTCGGTCTCGAAAAATTTTTACTGGAGTTTCTTGTTATTTGATTCAAATTTGCTGCTTTTTGTATGAAAATTCCTGCTTTTTTATTCAAAATTGCTGCTCTGAGGTTCGGCCTTGAGCAAATTTTCGGGAAATTTCCCTCAAAATGAATCAAAATTGCCTCAAAAAGCGTGGTCATTGAATGTAAAAGACTCATTTTTTTGTCTCTTAAAGCGGAAACGAACACTCTATGAGAGGGAATAACGACCAAATTTACGCCATTTTTGCTTAAATTTTCAACAAAGCCGAACGATTGAGGGTGGTATTTGGGTCTTTTATAACAATAAATGCCTCT
>CAZDEU010000108.1:6610-9601 GCA_964504265.1 uncultured Bacteroidales bacterium | reverse complement strand
TATTATAAGATTTTTTAATTACGAATTTTACAAAGTTAATATAATTATTAATTAATATGCAACATAATTTGATATAAATGTTAATTTTGGGGCTTAATTTTTTAAAAATTCAATTTATGGATTATATAATAATAGGATATGGTAAAATGGGCAAGGCTATAGAAGAAGTTGCCTATAGAAAAGGGCATAATCTTTTGTGTTGTATTGATAATAAAGATGACTGGTCAAAAAACGAAAATTTAATTAAATCTGCTAATATTGCTTTTGAATTTACCCAACCCGACACCGCAGTTGATAATATTAAAAGGTGTTTTTCTTATAATTTGCCTGTTGTTTGCGGTACTACTGGTTGGTTTAATCATTTGGAAGAAATAAAAAACTTATGTATAAGTACTGGGAATACTCTTTTTTTTGCAGGTAATTTCAGCATTGGTGTTAATATTATGATGGAAGTAAACAAGCAACTTGCCGAAATTATGAACAAAATGCCTCAATATGATGTTATTATTGAAGAAACCCATCATATACATAAACTTGATGCCCCAAGTGGTACAGCCTTATTGTTAGCTGATGATATTTACAATTTGATTGATAGGTTAAATATTTGTTCCACATCTAAAAATGATAGACCTAAAAAAATTGATATAATGTCTTACAGAGAAGGTGAAATTGCAGGTATTCATAATGTTATATATGAATCAGAATTTGATAAAATAGAATTAAAACATACTTCCAAAAATCGCAAAGGACTAGCTCAAGGAGCAGTAATTGCAGCCGAATGGGTTATTGATAAAAAAGGGTTTTATACTATGTTCGATATGATTGGGTTTGGTAATAAATAATATCTTATTTGTTTATAATTTCAATTATTTTGTCGTGTATTTTTCCATTTGAGGCAATTATGTCGTTACCAAAAATATAATTTTCACCTTCATTAAATTCTGTAACTTTGCCGCCAGCTTTTTCCACAATAAAGGCACCTGCGGCAACATCCCATGATTTTAATCCGTATTCAAAAAACGCATCAAAACGCCCCGAAGCTACATAGCACAAATCAATTGCAGCAGAACCAATTCGTCTTACACCGTGAGTATTGATAAATAAGGTCTTTAATACATCTATATATTTATCTAACTTTGTATAATCTCTCGAAGGGAAACCAGTTCCAAGAATTGAAGATTCTAAATCAGGTGTTTGTGATACTTTTATTGGTTTATTATTAAGCCATGCCCCGTCATCAAAAGCATAAAAGCATTCATCACGCATTATGTCGTAAACTACACCCAAAATAATTTTATTGTTTAGCATAAGTGCTATGCTTATTGAAAAACAAGGAATACCGTGAATAAAATTAGTTGTTCCATCCAAAGGGTCTATTATCCACATCAAAGGTTTTGGCTGATGTTCTATAGTATTCTCTTCAACAATAAAGCCTGCTTCGGGAAGCAAATTGTTGAGTTCTTTAACAATTCTTCGTTCTGATATTGTATCAACAAAGGTTACATAATCATGTACTCCTTTGTTATGTATATCTTCTGAAGTTAGTTGCCCTAATTCGTTTTTAATCATATCGCCTGTGCTTACACACAGATTATTAACCTGAGCAAATATTTGTTTTAAATTCATTTTTTTAACACATTTTAATTAACAGAAAATTATTACTTCGTAATTTTGAGTAAAAATATAAATTTTTTTAGAGTTTGCAAAAAAAAGAAAAAAATTAACTTTGATTCAAGAATGTGGAATGCATTTTATTATTTTAAAATATTAAAAAAAAATATTATTAAAAGAAATTATTACTATTTTTATACTCTAAAATTAAAAATATGAAGAATAATTATATTTATTATACAAACATTACATTATTTGTATTGTTTTTATCTATATTTTCTTTAAAAGCACAAGATACATGGTTGTTATCAAGTCCTACAGGAGAAATCCCTGATGCGTGCATAGGTCACAGCATGGTTTCTATCGGCAATAAAATTTATTTGTTTGGTGGAATGAATAATGCTAAATCAATATTTAATCATATATCGGTATATGATTGCGAACAACAATGGGTTAAAGTGGTACCTGCTACTTCTAATAAACCTTCTCAAAGATATAATCATAAAGCTGTTGGTTATAACAATAAAATGTATGTTTTCTTCGGTTTTGATGGTACAAACAAACTTGGTGATACTTGGTATTATGATGTTATAAACAACGAATGGCATGAGTTAATGCTTGCTTCACCTAAACCTGTAGCTCGGACTGAATTTAGCATAAATTTAGTCAACGACATGATATGGATTTCAGGCGGGCTCGATAATAATGGAAACATATTGAATGATTTATGGGCTTTTAATCTTAGTAATGATACTTGGGAACAATATCCACCTTTAAATACAAACGGACTGTACGGTCATATTGCAGGTTTTGGCAATCCTTTGTTGCTTTTATTGGGCGGTTATGACGAGAATGGTTTAAATACACAAATGTATTGTTTCGATATAGGTAACTACAATTGGACAACTGCTACAGCTTACGGCAATGTCCCTCAGCCTGCTACTAATCAATGCTTTATTCCTTACTCAGAAGATATTGCTTTTGTTTATTCAGGTTTTGGTAGTAACGGAATTTTAAATAATCTTTATAAATGGAACTTGAATACTAATTCTTTTACTCAATTATCTGCAGGTCCTTCTTTAGAATATACAGCAGGTTCATTTATTAAATACAGCCAAGATAAGTTTGATACTTTTCAAAATTTTGTCTTTTTTGGCGGTAGCGATGGAACTAATATAATGGATGGAACTTGGATATATACTTCTGATATTCAAATAACGTCTGATATTGATGAATATTGGACAAACAATATAAATATTTATCCTAATCCAGCTTCAAATTATATTAATATTGAGACAACCTATATTTTTTCTGATATTTACATATTTAATTCACTTGGGCAAATTGTTTATCAAAGCAACATTGTAGATAATAATACAA
>CAZDEU010000108.1:0-6510 GCA_964504265.1 uncultured Bacteroidales bacterium | reverse complement strand
TTTAATTCACTTGGGCAAATTGTTTATCAAAGCAACATTGTAGATAATAATACAATAATCAACATTTCTTTTTTACCTGCAGGCTTTTATAATGTATTGTTTAATGCTAATAATAAGATTATTAGTAAAAAGTTTATTATTTTTAGATAAAAGAAATTGTAACTGTAAAATTGTTTAACATTTATTAAGAATAATATTGATTGTTTGAAGTTACTGTGTGTTTTTATAACTTAAAAACTTTTAAATATATCGTCAGATAATTTGTTTTTATCTATAATATTTTTTTTATATAAATAAGTTGGTTATGAGAGCAATTTTTTTAAAAATTTAACTTTTATACATCAAATATACTATTTAGATTTAATTCAAATAAAAATTTAAAAAAAGTTTATATTTTAGTGTTGTATTATCAAGGAATTTAGCTTATAATTGTCAAAAAAGCAATTACTGTTAAAAAAAATTCTTTTATGCTCAATTATAGACTTTTACGTTTTTATTTAATTTCAATTTTATTCGTTTTAGCATCCTGTAAAACACATTATAATCTTAAATATTCGAATAAGAGTGTTATTGTGGTTGATACTACTAATGTAAAAGCAGAAGATCCCGTATCACTTCAGATATTGAAACCCTACAAAAGCAAAATTGATGCTGAACTCAATGAAATATTGGCTTATACTGACGAACCAATGGAGAAAGATTTACCCGAAGGAAAGCTTAATAATTTTGTAACCGACCTTACCTTAATAATAGCACGCAAACATTATAAACCTCTGGATGATCATACTGTTGATATTTGCATTTTAAATAGCGGGGGGTTGAGATCCTCACTTCCTAAAGGCGCTATTACTACAAGCAAAGTTTTTGAACTTATGCCTTTTGAAAATAAATTAGTTGTATTAACTTTGAGTGGTCAAAAAATTTTTACTATGTTAAACTGGATTGCATATAATGGAGGTGTGCCTCTTGCAGGTGTTAAAATGGGAATTCAAAACGAAAAAGCTGTTGATGTTTTTATTAATGGTGTTGCTTTTAATGTAGAAAAAAATTATAAAGTTGTTACTTCTGATTATCTTGCTGCCGGTGGTGATAAGTATAGCTTTTTAAAAGACCCAATAAGTTACGAAGAGCTTGATGTTTTGGCAAGAGATGCTATTATTGAATATATGAAAGATGAAACAGCAGCAGGCAGAACTCTTAATCCACAATTAGATAAAAGAATTTATTATGTTAAATAGAAGAGAATTTCTTAAATTATTACTTGCAGGGGGGGCAGTAGCAGGACTGGGAAATTTACCGTTTACTTCTGAAGCTAAAAGAGGATATGTTAAAATAACTATACTACATACTAACGATACTCACAGCAGAATTGAGCCTTTTCCTGCCGAAGACCCTAGATATCCCAATATGGGTGGTTTTGTTAGACGTGCTGCTTTAATTAAAGAAATTAAAAGAAATGAAGAAAATGTTCTGCTCTTCGATTCAGGTGACGTTTTTCAAGGATCACCTTATTTTAATTATTATGATGGTGAAGTTGAGTTCAAATTGATGAGCGAAATGGGCTACAACGCTGGAACAATTGGTAATCACGAATTCGATAACGGTCTCGAAAGCCTTGCTCAACAATTGAAATTTGCTAATTTCCCTTTTATTTGTTCTAATTACGATTTTGCTAATACTCCTTTACAAGATAAAACTCTTCCTTATAAAGTATTTGAAATTGACGGCGTTAAAATTGGTGTTTTTGGTTTAGGTATCGAATTACAAGGTCTAGTACTCGGCTGGGCTTTCGGTAATACAAAATACATAGACCCGGCAGTAAAAGCTGCTGAAATGTCTTATATTCTCAAAAAGGAATTAAAATGCGATTTGATTGTTTGCTTGTCGCACCTCGGCTTTAGCTACCAAACTAAAAAAATTAGTGATATTGCTCTTGCTAAACAATCTAAAAATATTGATGTTATTTTAGGTGGGCATTCGCATACTTTCCTTGATAAACCTGTTATTTTTAGAAATTCTGATAGCAAAGAAGTTATTATTGCTCAAGTTGGTTGGGGGGGAATTAAACTTGGCAGAATAGATTTTTACCTTAAAAAAGGTAGTAAATTAAAAATTGCTTCTGCTAATACGATAAATATTTTTAATAATCAAGTGTGATTTTTATTTTTTATGAATTTTTTTATTATAAAATTTGCCGTTTGGAATTTGTTATGTGTTTTGTTTTGAAATTTGTTTTTTATTTGTTTGAAATTGTGTATTATAACGTAATTATTAATTATTAAAGATTTTGAGAGGACTTATTTAATGAAGAAGGATCATGTAAAAGTATGGGAAAAGTGCCTCAGTATTATTAAGGATAATATTAATTTCAGGAGTTTTAAAACCTGGTTTGAACCTATTGTCCCTCTAAAAATTGACAATAATATACTTACTATTCAGGTACCCAGCCAGTTCTTCTACGAATGGCTCGAAGAACACTATATTCATCTGCTGAAAAAAACTATTAAAAAAGAACTTGGAAATGACGGTAGGCTCGAATATAGTATAATTGTTGATAGTGCTTATAGTAATACTTCTCCTTATACTATTAAATTGCCAGCTTCTGAAAAAATGGCTACTAAAAACCCTGAAGTATCTATGCCTATTGATATTAATAAGGATGATAGCAAATCTATTCCTAATCCTTTTGTAATACCCGGTCTTAAAAAGATAAAAATCAGGTCACAACTTATTGAATCAAATTCATTTGATAATTTTATTGAAGGCGACTGTAATCGATTAGCCCGCTCTGCAAGCTTAGCAGTAGCTAATAACCCTGGCAAAACTTCTTTTAACCCTCTGCTAATTTATAGTAAAGTCGGTTTAGGTAAAACTCACCTTGCTCAAGCTATTGGTCTTCAGGTTAAAAATAATTTCCCTGAAAAAACTGTTCTTTATGTTACTACTGACCAGTTTATTACTCAGTTTACTGATGCTGTTAAAAATGAAAATTATAACGATTTCGTTCATTTCTATCAGATGATTGATGTTCTTATTATTGACGATATTTATAAGTTAGCTGCTAAACCAGGTACACAGGATGTGTTCTTCTCTATTTTTAATCATCTTCATCAAACAGGTAAACAAATTGTTCTTACTTCTGACAAACCACCTGTTGAACTTGATGGTATTGTACCACGCCTTTTATCCAGATTTAAATGGGGGTTAGCTGCCGATTTACAAGTACCTGACAAGGAAACCCGAATAGCTATTTTAAAAAAGAAACTTTATAACGACGGTGTTGAAATGCCTAAAGATGTTATTGAATATCTTGCTTGTAGCATTTCAACAAATATCAGAGAATTAGAAGGAGCCTTAATTGCTATTATTGCTCAGTCTTCTTTTAATAAAAAACCAATTACTATTGACCTTGCCAAGCAAATGATTGAGAAATATGTTAAGAATACTGGCAAGGATATTTCAATTGATATTATTCAGAAAATTGTTTGCGATTATTTTAATTTGCCAGTCGACCTTATTAACTCAAAAACTCGCAAAAGAGATGTTGTACAAGCTCGTCAACTTGCCATGTATTTCTCTAAAAAACATACAAAAGCTTCGTTAAGCTATATAGGTCTACATTGCGGAAATAAAGACCACGCAACCGTTATGCACGCTTGCCGTACTATTAACAATCTTATCGAAACTGATAAACAATTTAAGTCGTATGTTGATGAATTAGATAAGAAAATTAAACAGTAAGTGTTTTTTTATTTTGTAATAATACCTTATTGTTTTAGCCTTTTTTTATTTTCTTATTTAGATTTTTTTTAACTTTGCTCAAAATTATTTTAAAAACTTTTTTGCTTTCATGGCTTAAAATGTTTTTTATATTAGCTTATTAATCTAGTAAATATTTAATTAAATGCTGCTACATTTATTTGTTGAAAATTATGCTTTAATTGATAAACTAGATATTGATTTTAATAAAGGTTTTACTGTTATTACTGGCGAAACTGGTGCCGGCAAATCAATACTTCTTGGCGCTTTAGCTCTTGTACTTGGCAAAAGAGCTGATATATCTGAAATTTCTAAGAATAACAATAAATGTGTTGTTGAGGCTACTTTTAATATTGTTAATTATAATCTTTCTGCTTTTTTTGAAGAAAATGAAATCGATTATGATGATAATGTTATTATTAGACGCGAAATTACTTCTAATGGTAAATCCAGAGCTTTTATTAACGACACGCCTACATCTTTAAACACTCTTAAATTACTTGCCGAAAAATTAGTTGATATCCACTCTCAACACCGCACTATTACTCTTAACGATGCCGACCTGCAATTGTCGGTTGTTGATGCTTTTGCTAAACTTGATAATGTTATTCTTGAATATCGTATTTTGTTCTATAAACATAAAATAATTGTTAATAAATTAAAACAAATTGAAGATGAAAATAATACTGCAAAAGCTGATATTGATTATTCCCGCTTTTTGTTTGATGAACTCGAAGAAGCTAATCTGAACACTGACGAGCAGCTTGAACTTGAAAATGAGCTTAATGCTCTTAATCATGCCGATGCTCTGAAATCTACTCTCGAAAATACTTTGTTTGAACTTTACGAAAATGATTTTAGTATCGTGTCTAAAATTTATGCCCTCGTTAATTCTTTGAAAAATATTGCTAAATTTCATAATAGTATTAACGACATACTTGACAGACTCGAAAGTACTGCTATTGAACTCAAAGATATTGCTTCTGAATCAGAAAAATTATTATCTGTTATCACAAACGACCCCCAAAGAATGCAGATAATTTCTGATCGTCTTGAACTGATTTATAAACTTCAGAAAAAACATAACGTCAATTCAATTGCTGAACTTAATAATATAAAAAATCAACTTAATCAAAAATTATTAAAGGTTAATTTTAATGATGAGGAAATTGAAAATTTGAAAAAACAAGCTGATTCTTTATGGGACAAAATTGTTAATACTGCTGAAGTTATTCATAAAAAAAGACTTAATGTAATACCTGAAATAGAAAATGAAATAACCTTGATGCTTAAACAATTAGCTATGCCTCATGCTTGTTTTAAAATTGATATTCGTAAAGCTGAAAATTATGATATTAATGGTAACGATAAACTTAAATTCTTGTTTTCTGCTAATAAAGGTATCGAACCAGGCGATTTAAGCAAAATTGCTTCGGGCGGGGAACTTTCGAGGCTTATGCTGGCTATAAAATCTATGATTTCGGAAAAATCATTAATTCCTACTGTTATTTTTGATGAAATTGATACTGGCGTATCGGGTGAAACTGCTGGTAGGGTAGGTGCTATAATGAAAAATATGTCAAATGGTATGCAATTAATTGCTATTTCGCACCTGCCGCAAATTGCAGCTAAGTCTGATTATCATGTTAAAGTTACTAAAGAATCAGTTAATGACAATACCTATACAAAATTATTTTATTTAAATAATGATGATAAAATTAATGAAATTGCACGTTTGCTAAGCAGCGAAAAAATTACTGATGCTGCTCGCATGACTGCTATGGAATTGCTTAACAGTTAATTAATTTTTGTTTAATTTAAATTTTACTACTCATGACTTATAATTTACTAAAAGGTAAAAAAGGTATCATTTTCGGAGCTTTAAACGAAGCTTCTATTGCTTGGAAAGTTGCCGAAAAAGCTCACGAAGAAGGTGCTTCTATTTCTCTTTCAAATACTATGTCGGCTATCAGATTTGGTGATATTGAAAAACTCGCTGAAAAAACTAATAGTATTATTATTGCAGCCGATGCTACTAATACACAAGACATTGAACAAGTTTTCGATAAATCAATGGAGCACTTTAATGGTAAAGTCGATTTTATTCTGCACTCAATAGGTATGTCGCTTAATGTCAGAAAAAATAAGTCTTACCACGAATTAGACTATAATTTCTTTCAAAAAACTCTTGATATTTCTGCTTTATCTTTTCACAAAATGTTGCAAATAGCGCATAGCAAAGATGCTATTAACAAATGGGGCTCTGTTGTTGCTTTGTCATATATTGCTGCTCAACGTACTCTTCACGGTTATAACGACATGGCCGATGCTAAAGCCTTACTTGAATCTATTGCACGCAGTTTCGGATATATGTATGGAATTGAGAAAAAAATCAGAATTAATACTGTTTCTCAATCGCCTACGCTTACAACTGCCGGCAGCGGCGTTAGTGGTATGAACCAACTTATTGATTTTACTGAACGAATGTCTCCGCTCGGTAATGCTGATGCTGAAGAATGTGCTAATTATTGTGTTACTCTTTTTTCTGACCTTACACGAAAAGTTACTATGCAAAACCTTTATCACGACGGTGGTTTCTCAAGTATGGGGATGAGTGTTAATGCTATTGAAATGTATAGTAAAGGGCTTGATTGTAAAGATTGTCCCGATAATAATTTTTAATTGGGAATCTAACTCTATTACTCGGTGCAGTAAATATCAAAA
The DNA here is from genome assembly GCA_964504265.1 of uncultured Bacteroidales bacterium. Lineage (GTDB taxonomy): Bacteria > Bacteroidota > Bacteroidia > Bacteroidales > JAKIYJ01 > JAKIYJ01. Next base: position 27 of record CAZDEU010000108.1, on the reverse strand, counting down.
ATAATAACAACTTAATTTATTTTTAAC
>CAZDEU010000107.1:0-9716 GCA_964504265.1 uncultured Bacteroidales bacterium | reverse complement strand
AGGCAGTAGTAAAACTGCTGTTAAAACAAAGATTAATATTTTACGTTTTTTTTTGATACCTTTGGCTTTTATTGTTAAATATTAATGGACACATATATTTTAGGAATAGAATCATCGTGCGATGATACCTCTGCAGCAGTTTTGCATAATAAACGAATCTTGTCGAATGTTATTGCAAACCAGGAGGTACACAGCCGATATGGCGGAGTAGTTCCAGAGCTTGCTTCAAGGGCACACCAGCAAAATATTATTCCTGTCATTGAACATAGTTTACAATTAGCAAAGATAAATAAAAAACAACTTTCTGCAGTATCTTTTACACGAGGGCCAGGTTTATTGGGTTCTTTGCTTGTTGGTGTTTCGTTTGCTAAATCTTTTGCTTATGCTTTAAACATACCACTTGTAGAAGTTGACCATTTGCAAGCTCATATTTTATCGCATTTTATTGAAGATAAGGCTAATAAATTAATGCCTTCATTTCCATTTTTATGTTTAACTGTTTCGGGCGGTCATACTCAGATTGTTAAAGTCAATTCTTACTTTTCGATGGAAATAATAGGCACAACCATTGATGATGCAGCAGGGGAGGCTTTCGATAAGGCTGCAAAAATACTTGGCTTGCCTTATCCTGGTGGCCCTGCAATTGATAAAGCAGCATGTTTGGGCAACGAATATGCTTTTGATTTTTCAAAACCCAAAATCTCAAAACTTGATTTTAGTTTTAGCGGACTTAAAACTTCTTTTCTTTATACTGTAAGAGATAATTTAAGAATAAATCCTAATTTTATTGAAGATAATTTAAATGACCTTGCTGCTTCAATACAAAGAACAATTATTGAAATACTTGTAGAAAAAATGATATCAGCATCAGAGCAAACAGGTATAAAAGAAATTGCAATTGCGGGCGGTGTTTCTGCAAATTCGGGGCTTAGAAGAATTTTTACTGAAACTGCAAGGCAAAAAAACTGGAATGTTTTTTTGCCCGAACTTCAATATACTACTGATAATGCTGCTATGATTGCTATTGCAGGATATTTTAAATTTTTGAATAATGATTTTGTTGGTATTGATGTTACACCATATACAAGAGCTACTTTTTAATTGAGTTATATATAATTTTACAACATTTAAAAACAATACATTTTAATATTTTATATGCTAATGTTAAATATATATAAATTTTCATATGTTAATTTAGTATTAAATAATACTTATTTTGTATATAAAATAATATTGTTTGTAGTATTAAATTTTTTCTGCATTTTGAATTGCAATGCGCAATATAACGACACTATTACAAATATTTCTGTTAAAAAATTATCAGATATAAAGAATCCTGGTGTTACAATTATAAAAACTAATCCATTTATTCCCTTATGGGGTGCAATTCCCTATACTGGAGAGTATAGAATTGTGCTTGAAACAATGACAGATTCTCGTCAAAGCTTACAGTTTGGTGCTTCATATCTTGATAAAAGTTTATATATAGCTTTAATTGATGATACTCTTTTTAATCCTGGTCTATCAATGTTGTCGTTTGCAGGCTACAGAATACAAGGAGCATATAAATTTTATTTACAAAAAAACAAAAAACCTCTTAGAGGTATATATGTTGGACCTCTCGTTTCGTGGTCGGTTGCAGATGTTTCGCATAAACAGAATCCGAATTTTCATAATTATGTTAGAATAACACATTTTAATGCAAATTTTATTTCAGGATGTCAGTTTGTTATTAACAGGTTTGCAATTGATGTTTTTTATGGCTTAGGATACAAAAAAAACGTGTGGTACGAGCGTAATACATCTCAAAACTATAGTATAATAAATACTGATGAACTTGGTTTTTTATATAATAGTCATCTTAAATTAATATTAGGATTTAATATGGGATTAGCTTTTTGAGTTCATAAAGTTATAAAGTTAAAAGTTGAATGTTAAAAGGAAAAAACATCTTGTTTGTCTATACAAATCGTAAATCGTAAATTTCCTTACTTACAATAATAGCTCTATAATTTTTTTAAGCATAAATTTATTTTTTAATTCAAAATTTATAACTTCGCTTTTTAAATTTTTAAATAAAGTATAAAAATAAAACTTATATTTTTGATATTTTGTTTTGTATAAATATTTTTCAAATTAATAATAAAAAATGATAAAAATAACTTCAAAAAACAATCTTTCAAAATCGTTTTTATTATTATTCTTATTCTGCATATTGGTTTATTTTCCTTTATTTATGCATTTGGGATCATTACCAATAATAATATGGGACGAGGCAAGGCTTGCCCTCAATGCTTATGAAATGCATCTGAACAATAATTTTATAGTTACATATTTTGATGGACAGCCTGATATGTGGAATACAAAACCGCCTTTATTAATATGGGCTCAGGTTTTTTGTATTAAATTATTTGGAGTTAATGAGCTGGCAATCAGGTTGCCTGTGGCTATTGCAGCTTTTATTACTGCAGCTTTTTTAATGATTTTTTCAATAAAATATATTAAAAATTATTGGTTTGGAATAATTGCTGTTTTGGTATTAATAACAACTAATGGTTATGTTCATTTACATGCTGCAAGAACTGGCGATTACGATGGTTTTTTAACATTGTTTACAACCATATATGCAATAATGTTTTTTCTATTTATTGAAAAAAAGAAAAATATTTATTTACACTGGTTTTTTATTGCATTAGCTCTGGCAGTATTAACAAAAACGGTACAAGGACTGTTTTTTATACCTGCAATTTTTATTTATGCTTTATTTACCAAAAATTTAATAAAGTTGTTAAAAAATAAATTTTTATATATTGACATTCTTGCATTTTTGATTGTAGTATTAGGATATTATTTTTTAAGAGAATATTTTAATGCTGGTTATTTAAAAGCTGTTTGGCAAAACGATTTAGGACAAAGGTATATGTCGGCAATTGATGGACACAGAGGCAGTTTTATGTTTTATTTTAACAAGTTAAATGAATATCATTATACTAACTGGTTATGGCTATTGCCTTGTGGTATTTTTGCAGGTTTTTTTGTAAAAGAAGAAAGACTTAGAAAGATTAGTATTTATAGCACTTTGCTTGTTATAACATACTGGCTGATAATATCGTCGGCTACTACAAAATTAGAATGGTACATGGTGCCTATGTTCCCATTTATGGCTGTTTTATGTGCAGTAATTATATATTTTGTATTTGTTATATTAAAAGAACTGAAAAATATTAATAAATTTTTTATATATAATATTATACCTTATGTATTTTTATTTATTGTGTTTTTATCTCCTTACAGAAACACTATTGATAAAATTTATTTACCTCAGCGTAAAGTACTTGAAAGAGATTTTTATAACATTAGCATTTATTTAAAAGATGCTGTCAGAAATATTCATGCAGTTAAAAATCATAAAATTTGTTACGATGGCTATATAGCTCATTTGCAGTTTTATATTAATATTTTAAACCAAAGGGGCGAAAATATTGTTTTTGCTGATTGTGAAAATTTACAACAGGACGATTTTGTTATTGCTTCGCAAATCGCAATGCAGCAATTTATTGAAAATAATTACCATGTAAGCGAAATTAAAAATCATGAAAACGTTAAAACTTATATCATAAATGGGAAAAAAACAGTTAATTGATTTAAGTATTGTGATTCCTCTATATAACGAGGAAACAAATTTTCCTGTTCTTTACGAAAGAGTAAAAAAATCAGTCGAACATATTACTAATAATTATGAAGTAATATATATTAACGACGGAAGTTATGATAATACTTATAATTTACTTAAAGAATATTCTGCTAATGATGAAAAATTAAAGTATATAAGTTTTAGCAGAAATTTTGGGCATCAAAATGCTATATTTGCAGGCATAAAACACGCCAAAGGTGATGCTATTGTGATTATGGACGGTGATTTACAGGATCCCCCAGAGCTTATTTCTGAACTTTATGCTAAATTTAAACAAGGTTTTCAAGTTGTTTATGCTAAAAGAAAATCAAGAGAAGGCGAAAGTGTATTTAAAAAATTTACTGCTAAAGTGTTTTACAGAATTATTAAAAAAATTACATCAGTCGATATTCCTGTAGACACAGGCGATTTTAGATTAATTTCTGATAAGGTGGCTAATGAATTAGTTAAATTGGAAGAAAAAAATAAATTTATCCGTGGACAAATAGCTTGGTTAGGATTTAAACAAACTTTTGTTGAATTTGACCGACAAGAACGCTATGCTGGTGTTACAAAATTTAGTATTAGAAAAATGCTGAGCTTTGCATTTGATGGTATTACCTCTTTTTCAAATATACCTCTGCAAATAGCAACTTTTATGGGATTGTTTTTTTCTTTTATAGCTTTTCTCATTATATTGTATGCTTTATATAGCAAATATATTTTAAATCAGGTAGTTACAGGATGGACTTCATTAATGATTAGTTCTATGTTTTTAGGAGGAATTCAGCTTTTGTGTATTGGTATTATTGGTGAATACATTAGCAGAATTGGTAATGATGTTAAAAAACGCCCTCCTTTTATAGTTGATGAATCTAATATTGAAGAGTTAAATTAATGATAAATATGCGATTTTTCTAAATATGTCAGCTTTTTATATATAATATTTTAAATTTTCTTTAAAATTTTAATATGGATTTATCTTGTGAAAAAAAATATCACCTTTTGGAAGAAACAAACTGGTTGTTCGTTGCAAGAAGAAAGGTAATTGGCAATATAATTAAGAAATTAAATATTAACTCAGACAATAAAATTTTGAAGTTGGATGTTCTGGTGGTCAGTTAATTAAGTTAAAAATCCATAGAGGTCAGTTGTTCTGAAATTACTAACGAACACTATAGACGTATTGCATATTCTTATAGCCTGACATCCATCTTTTAACTTTACATATTTTTACAAACTTTACAAACAAACTTTAATTATATGACGGTAAAAACGAATATTTCTTAGAATAATACATCATCTGTTCAGTATAATTGCCGGGATAAGAAATTGTTATATCTACAATTTTGTTATCTTTCATAACAGTTGTAAATATTGGGTTAATAAAACCTCCGTATGGTGCAAGATTTAATTTATCGTATCTGTCTTTTACTTCTTTATGAAGTTCAGGGTCAATTTTTACAGCATAATTTTCGACAAGATATTTAGCTTTTTCATAATCACCTTCAGATGTAATACGTTGTATTTCGACAAGCATTTCACCAAAAATATTTCTTAACTTATCGTAATCGTTAATTACAAAATAAGTCTTGTTATTTTTTATTTTCTTTTCAATAACTTTTTCATTTTTACCTTTTTCGTAAGCCCATTTGGCAATAAGTTGGCGGCAACGCATGTGAGCTTGTTCAATATTTTTGCCTAAATCAATTCTCGTTAACTGAGTCATTAAGCCATTGCGAATATAATTAATGTAAGTAGCTTTACCTGTTTCGAGCGATGGCATTAAATTAAGTTCAATCAATTTCTTATCCATTATAAAATATAAAGCAAAAAGGTCAGCTCTTGCTTCTTCTATTGGTGAATGATAATTTTTAAGAGATTCGCCTGTAACTCCTTTGTTAAGTTGACCAGAGCCATGTCCTACGCATTCGTGTAAGTCGGTATGCAATTTAGATGCAAGATAGCCAAAGTTTTTAGCCAAATCAATTTCTTCTTTTGAAAAAGCAAATTCTTCAAGTAAGCCGCTATTTTTACTTGCTTGGTCGTATGAATATGTAATATTGTCGATAGTAACTGATTTGCTTCCATGATTTCTTCTAATCCAGTTTGCATTAGGTAAATTAATACCTATTGGAGTGCTTGGGTAGCAATCGCCTGCGAGCTGAGCAGCAGTTATTACTTTTGCAGTAACCCCTTTTATTGTTTTTTTCTTAAATTTTGGGTCAACAGGTGAATTATCTTCAAACCATTGAGCATTCTGGCTTATAAGAGCAGCTCTTTTAGTGCCTTCAATATCCTTAAAGTTCACCAGAGCTTCCCACGAACCTCTCATTGCAAGCGGGTCGCCATAAACTTCAGTAAATCCATTTACAAAATCAATATGTGAAGCAGTATCTTTTACCCACATTATGTTATATTCGTCAAATGTTTTTAAATTACCAGTTTTATAATATTCAATTAATGTTCTGATTGATTGTTCTTGTAATTGATTTTCGGCAACACCAGCGGCCAAATCAAGCCAATAAACAATTTGTTTAATAGCATCAGAATACATACCTCCAACTTTCCATATTTTTTCAACAATTTTTCCATTTTCTTTAATTAGTTTTGAATTTAATCCATAAGAAATAGGAGTAGTGTCGCCTTTAATCTTCATTTTTTCATAAAAAGCAACAGCTTCTTTTTCAGTTACACCTTCGTAAAAATTATTGGAAGAGGTAGTAAGTAAATCCTGTCCCTGAACTGTATTAACTCTTTTAGCATCAATTTCAGGGTCAAACATAATAGGAATAAGCCTTGCAGCTAATTCTTCTGGTGTTTCATCGTTTAATAAAGGCAATTGAGAGTCAGGGGTATTTTTAATCAGTTCTGCAAAAAAATCTTTAGTAAACCCTGGCAAAATTTTGTCAGTAGAATAATGATGATGAATTCCATTAGAAAACCAAATTCTTTTAACATAAATTTCAAATTGTTCCCATTCTTCAGAATCTTTTTTACCTGTATAATTTTCCAAAATACATTCAAGAGTGCGGCGTATTGTCAAATTATGCTTGTAATTCTGGTCCCAAATAATATCGCGACCTGACAGAGCTGCCTGACTTAAATAGTAAACAAGTTTTTTTTGTTTTAGTGTTAGAGTTTCCCACCCTGTAACCTGATATTGCATAATTTTTATATCTGCAAATTTATCAATTAAATAATCAAAAGTATCCTTTTGGTCGTCGTTTTCTGTATTATTTTTCTTAGGTCCGCAAGCGGAAAACATTGCTATTAACATAACTGATAAAAGAATTAAAGATTTGTGTTTCATTTTAAAAAAAATTAATTGTTAGATTTTGAATTTGCAAAAATAAAAACTTTTAATTATCAATACCTTCATCTTCAGGATTTGGGCGACCTATAGGCTTACCAGTTTTCCACATTTTTTCGACTTCTTTAAGTTCTTTTTTATGGGCTGCTGTTACTTCTTTGTCTTCAATTTTCTTCAAATCAGGTTGTCCTGCATTAACCCATGCAGTATACCAATAACTTCCTACGTTAAAAACTGCTCTACGAATTTTTCGTTTAACCATATAATTAGAGCGTTTGTCGAACTCAACTGTATATTCGCGTGAATACTGTCTTTGCAAGTAGTTACCTCTTTCCTGTAAAACAAACTTTTTGTCGTTAGGATAATTTGCCCGCATATCTTCTTCAATAGCGAAAATAGTATCAACAGCATAATGACTTTCTTTAACAAGTTCCCATGCTCTGTCTAAAGGATTTTTAATGTATTCAGCACGTCCTACAAACAAATTATAATCTTTAGCTAACAGTTCAGGTATACGAGATTCCCAAAAGGCGTGGATTCCTTTTTGTTGCAAAGTTTTGCCATCATAATATTGAGTATTATGAACAGGCACAGTGGCATCGGCGACATAATGTCCCAAGTTGGCTGAATAATATAAAATTCTGTCAACATCCATATCTCTGAAAGCTTGTGTAAGGCTAAAAGTAAATTTGTCAATGTTCCAAGGCAAAATTCCATAAGCTCTTAAAGTATCTTCTGTATATTTTGCAATAGCTGCTTTCCAAGTACGAGGAACGGAATCAAAAGGACTTGGTCCATAATGGTCAATGTCGCAGTAATGCCTTTCAGCTTCGCCCGGAACGCCACGCGAACGCCTGTCGGGGTCAATTGAATGTTCTGTTAAATATTCAAGATGTTTTTTGTAAAAGCCAATCATACCAGGAGGAAGTGTAAAAACAGCATGGCGATTGACTAATCTGTGAGTATAAAACCCCCAGCTTTCGATTTTGCGTGGAATGAAGAAATAAGTTGTTACAGCTATTAGTAAAACTATTATTCCCCACATCAATAATAATCGCTTCTTCATAATATTGAATTTAAAAGCATTAACCTATTATGCAAAGTTATTGAAAAAGATATATAAATTGCATCTACTTTTTTTTAAAAAAAATATTTTTTCAAAATACACAATATACAAATTATCTTGAAACAAATAAAATCAACTATTTGTGTATATAAATATTTAAAATATTTCTTATTAAAGTTTAATTATCTCAGAGCCTTTTCTGACTTTTATTTTTGAACCTTTTTCAATTTTCATAACAGCACCTTTTGAAATTATGAGTTTGCTGTTATTTTTTAAAATTAATTTTGATTTTTTTTTGAGAATTAATTCAGCTCCGTTCTCAATAAACAACACAGTAGGCGGGGCAAACAAGCCTGAAGTTTTATCTCTGGTAAGTTGTGTTGGTGTTGAGCCTTGAAAAAGTTTTAATTTAACTTTGTTTTCTAAAATTAATTTTTCGGATAAAATAATGTTACCAGCCCATTCGGCATTTTGTTTCAGCGAAAAATCATCCCAAACTATTTCAACTTCGTAGCTTCCATTTTCTAAATCTTTCATTTTTATTGATAAACCAGATAAATAAATATTTTTTAAAGGTTTTATTCGATTATCTCGTATAATTTTCCCTCCGCCTTGTTTTACAAACCATGTAATCACATTAGTTGGTGCAGGGTTTGTATTTAAACTGATTTCAGTATTTCCAATAAAGGCATCAGTGATATCACCAAGAAAAGGAAGTTCTGTGTTGTTTCGTTTTCTTTGTCTCTTAACCCATAAATACGAGCCATAGCTAACGTTATCAATTATATTTATTTTATTATCATATATATTGAAATGAGTTTGTTTATCATTATATCCTGTAAAGGGATTAGCATTACCTAACGTAGCTCCCCTCGCAGTTTTTGAATTAGCAACACAAAACACGCTATCATTATTAGAAACATCAAACCAGTCAAAATTACCTTCAGCACTTAAAAATCTTAGATTATCAGTATAATTTGATGGATAAACAGTATTGAAGTTTAAACTTTCGAGTGAATCTTTTCCAACCTGAATATAAGCATAAATACCAGGTGCGCCTTGTGGTCTGCAAGGAGAGGTATTTGAATATTGAAAAAAATCAAGAGCATTATTTTTGCCAATCTGATGATTTTCGAGCCACAAATATTGGTTAGCGTATTCAGTTGGGATATTTGGGATTTTTATACGAACAGCATCGCCCGTAGTAACAAAATCGCGCAAAATAAATTTTTTATTTCCATTTTTTTTAGAAATATCAGAAAATTGGTTATTAGCTGCAATGCTATACTGATTATGATTATAAATTGTTGAATACCACCCCATTCTAAGTCGTTCGTAAGCATTGCACGAAACAAGACTTGAATTATACCCACCCATTAAGCCGTACCCACCTTCTAAGCCAGCAAAAACACAGGTAGAGTAAGTTGCATAATGATTACCACCAGAGGAATGGAAAGAATTATCTCCAAAAAGATTATGAGCAAACTCATGAAAAATAATACTTTTAATATCTTTTGAAAGGTCTTTATCGCCAATACACTGAACAGAAGTTAATTCGTTTTCGGCATATTCATTACCAAAAAGTAGTTTGCAGTTATTGCAAGCATTTCCAGCCCAAGTGGACCCCTGACCAGGTTTATATTGTCCATAATTATATGAAATGC
>CAZDEU010000106.1:0-9825 GCA_964504265.1 uncultured Bacteroidales bacterium | reverse complement strand
GTGGCGGTGGACCTGTTCCTCCTTACGTTATGCCTTTGACCGGTGGCATTGGCGCTTTAATTGCTGCTGGTATAGGTGCTGGTATAATGTTAAACAAAAAATTAAGAAAAAAACAATAATTTTATTAAATGTTGTGATTACAAAAACCGGATGTTGAATCTGGTTTTTTTTTAACTTTAAACTTTTATGAAAATTACTATTAATAATATAATTGAAAATTTATCATCAAAAAATCAGTTTTCAATAACTGATATTCTTGAATATAAAAAATTTTCATTTAAAATGTTAGTAATTAAATTAAATGGAAAACTAATTAAAAAAGATAAATACAACTCAACGTATGTTAAAGAAGGTGATATTTTAGATATAATACATCTTATAAGTGGAGGATAAAAAAATTTAAATAATATTGTTATATTAAAAAAATATTATACATTTGCAAAGAATTTAAAAGGGTGCTTAGCTCAGTTGGTTCAGAGCACCTGCCTTACAAGCAGGGGGTCACTGGTTCGAATCCAGTAGCGCCCACTCAACAAAACAAGCCTTTCAGGATTATTTTTCTGAAAGGTTTTTATTTTTATATAATTTTAATATTATGGCAAAATATTTAAATAAAATCAATATTTTAAAACTTAATGAAATATTTAATAGTGATAATAACATATTAGATTTTTACAAGAATTTATGTAATAGAATTGAAGAATATGAACCATTAATAAACGCATTAATACCTGAAAAAAACAGAACTGCAAGATTATTTAATGATGTAACAAGTTTAATTAATAAGTATCCAGATGCAAACAGCAGACCTTCTTTGTTTTGTATTCCTATTGGTATTAAAGATATATTTATTGCAGATGGTTTTGAAACAAAAGCCGGCTCAAATTTACCTCATACACTTTTTGAAGGTAAAGAATCTTCTTTTGTAACAAAACTTAGAAATGCAGGTGCAATAATTGTTGGAAAAACTGTTACTACTGAATTTGCTTATTTTGAACCAGGTCCAACTTCAAACCCACATAATATTCTACATACTCCAGGTGGCTCAAGTAGTGGTTCAGCCGCTGCTGTGGCTGCAGGTTTTTGCTCCATAGCAACAGGAACTCAAACTATTGGCTCAATATCTAGACCAGCCTCTTATTGTGGGGTTGTTGGATATAAACCTAGTTATGCAAGAATACCAGCCGACGGTATTATTCCTTTTTCACCTTCATTAGACCACCCTGGTTTTTTTGCCAGCAATTTAAATGATATTAAAACAATAGCAGAATTAATTTGTATTGATTGGGATTTTAATCAGATTCAAACGCCTTCTTACATGCCTGTTATTGGGATAATCAAAAACAGAGACTATTTAACACAAGCTAATGATGAAATGCGTAATTTCTTTGATAATATCATTAATGTTTTAGACAAAAAAGATTTTAAAATTATCGAAATCGACCCTTTTTATGATATTGAATTAATTAATAAATCACATAAAAGTTTAGCAGCTTATGATATTGCTAAAGTTCACACTGAATGGTTCTCAAAATATGAAAAATTATACCGAAATTCTACTGTTAACCTTATAAGAGAAGGTAAAACTATAGAGCCTGATGAAATAGCTAATGCACTTGAAGGCAGAAGTATCGTCAAAAATCGAATAGAAAATATTATGAATGACAAAGGAATTGATATTATTATCTCTCCTTCGGCTGTGGGTGCTGCCCCTAAAGGATTGAAATATACTGGTAGTCCTTTAATGAACTTGCCTTGGACTTATGCCGGCTTACCTACTCTTAGCATACCAGCAGGTAAATCTTCTAATAATTTACCTTTAGGAATTCAGATTGCAGGTAAATATCAAAAAGATGAAGAATTAATTGCTTTTTCTTCATCTCTTGAGAAAATATTTGATGATTTATATAATGCTAATAACGATTTATAGCATTAAGGTCAGTAAAAGCAATTTTTAATCTTTCTACAACGGCTTTTTCGCCTTCACGTAACCATTTGCGGGGATCGTAGTATTTTTTATTAGGTTTATCTTCTCCTTCGGGGTTGCCAATTTGAGTTTGAAGATATCCTTTATATTTATTGTAATAATTATGCACTCCGTCCCAAAAAGCCCATTGTGTGTCGGTATCAATATTCATCTTAATAACACCATAGCTTATTGCTTCTTTGATTTTTTCAGGCTCTGAACCCGAACCACCATGAAATACAAAATTTACTGGATTAAAACAGGTCCCAAATTTCTTTGAAATATATTCCTGCGAATTCTTAAGTATAACGGGTTCTAAAATAACATTACCAGGTTTATAAACTCCATGTACATTACCAAATGAAGCAGCTATAGTAAAATTTGAACTAACTGAACTTAAAACTTCATAAGCTCGGGCAACGTCTTCAGGTTGAGTGTAAAGTTTTGAATTGTCTATACCTGTATTATCAACACCATCTTCCTCACCACCAGTAATACCTAATTCAATTTCTAACATCATGCCAATTTTCGTCATACGCTCAAGATATTTTTTACAAGTTTCCAGATTTTGCTCAAGTGGTTCTTCAGATAAATCGAGCATATGCGAACTAAAAAGAGGTTTGCCATATTTGTCAAAATGTTTTTCGCCTTCATCTAACAAACCATCTATCCATGGTAATAATTTACGCGCTGCATGGTCGGTGTGTATAATTACAGGAACACCATATTTTTCGGCTATTCGATGAATATGATAAGCTCCTGAAATTGATCCACTTATAGCAACTGATAAATCATCGTTTTTAAGTGAAGGTCCTCCTATAAAAGTACCACCACCGCTTGAAAATTGAATAATAACTGGTGAATTAACTGCTTTTGCAGCTTCTAATACAGCATTAATTGAATTTGAACCAACTACATTAACAGCAGGTAGAGCAAAAGAATTTTCTTTTGCAATTTCAAAAAGTTGCTGTAATTTGTCTCCAAATACAAAACCTGGAGAAATTTTTTCGGAAATTTTTTCAGACATAATGTTTATTTTATATTATTAATTGATTTTATTTTTTTTATTTTTTTAGTAAAAATTTTACCATTAATGTTAGCTCTGCAAAAATAAATACCAGAATTATATTGCGATATATCTATGGTTTTATTATATTTACCTTTTTGAACGCTACCTTCACTAATATTCATAACCTTTTGCCCAATTGAATTAAATAATTCAATTATTTCATTTCCATCATTATCAACAATATATTCAATGTTTAAATATTTATTTACAGGATTAGGATAAACATTAAAATTATTATTATCAGTAATGTCAATAATACGATTAACACTTGTTGCTGCATTATATATAGGAGGAAATAATATGTAATCTATCCAAGCACAATCGTTACCTGTAGAATAATAAACATCTTTTGAATAAACCCATTTAAATGTTCTTACACCTGCTGTTACATAATATGCTTCTCTACTCCAATCTATTTCTCCTGACCAAGAACCTTTCAGGCTGCCATCAACATAAAATTCCAAAAAATCGTAATCATCTTCTGAAGATACTTTTTTATAAAAGGATATAGTATCATTTGCTGTAATTGTCATAGTTATTGACAATGTAGAACTTTGATTATTACCAATACTTCCCGATTTGGCACTGTATACACCTTCATAAGGCTGTATTGAACTTATTGTCCATAATTTACTTCCGCTATTACTCCAAGTAAATTTACTAAAATCACCACTTTCCCAGTCTTCATCAACTAAGCCAATAATTAAACTAAAATTTTTAGTGTCAGAATAACTCCCTGATGTAACAGTATAAGTAAAATCAGCAACAGAACCCATTACTGCCGTTGAAGCTATATTAATCGAAAAAGAAGTAATATCGGATGCTGATGAACTAATTGTTCCAATATTTAAAGTATTGTTAACTATTGTAACATAAAGATTAGAAGTTGTTAACGAAGCCGTTGTATTATATGCGTTACATTCACCATTATTAAAAGTATTTATATCTAAAGTAACATTTTCGCCAGGGTCAAGGCGACTATTGTTGTTGCCAGAGGCATCATCAACCGAAATATTGCCTACCACAAGCTTAGGTGCATTTATTGTTATATTAAAATTATTTGTCCATGTATTTGATGCGTCATCTTGAATATCAATTGTAAAAGTAATTATGTGCTGATCGGGTACATTATCGCTAATTGTTATATCAAATGATTCATTTTGTAACAATTGAGTACCAGCAACAATATTGCCCCAACTATGAACTGATTTTGTAATATTAACATAATTATCAGTTGTACTAATAATAGCACTAACTCCCGATGCATCGGCTATACCTGAATTTTCGAGTGTTACATTTAAAGAAATGCTTTCATTATAATCTGCCAAAGAATTATTGTTTCCTGTTTGGTCGTTTATTGTGTAGCTTTTGAAGTTAATATGAGGACCGCTTGCTGGAATAACTGAAACACCCCCTGTGTAAGGTATATAATTAAAAGCGGTAACAGCAACATATATAGAATCGGTAGTTGCTAATGCCGAAAAATTGATGTTTGCCGAACCACCAGCTACCGTAGCAGTTCCAATAATCTGATTATTAATTGTAAGAGCAACAAAAGCACCATCAACATCGCAATTAACTTGTAGTGAATTACTTCCCAAAATTACAGAAGGTACATGACTTACATTCATTGTTGCTGGGTCATCAGTACGAACCATCAATGATGGGTCGCCGAAAATTGTCCATGTATCAGTCATTGGATAAGCCTGAGAAGTATACTCATCATTCATTTTAAAGAAACCATTTACAGAAAGCCCGCCAAAAGTTCTTTTAATGTTACTTGGATAAGATTCAGTAAGTATGTCAACCATTTCATCTTGCCCACACATTGGAGGGTTCCAACTTTGATTTATTGTAGACATTAATGTTGCAATAGCCCCCTTAGGCGTAGATGTTCCTGATCCTGCACGTAACCATGTTTCTGCAAAACACGTATTTGATACAAAATCACCATTGACACATGCAACTGACCAAATAAAAGGTAATTTATTTTGATTCGACAAACTGTTGATATTTGTATTTGAAAAACCAGTTGTTACAAACGAAGTTTCGCTACCGTGTCCTGTATAAACTATACATCCTGTGCCATTGTTCAAGCCTGTAGTAACCATTGATGCAGTGGGGTCGCCCGAAGCATCATTACCTCCCTGCGAACCCTCAAATAATTCTAATTTCTGAGTATATGTATAATTTATCATCTGATTTTGCATATTTCTGACGTGCTGATAATCGTATTCGCTATCATCGCCAGGTCCCTGACTCGAAGCTATGCCCATTACTGTATTGTAAATTCCAAGCGTAGTATTGGGATATCTTTCATAATTAATAGTCCGCTCAACCATTGTATTCACATGAGCTTCAGTTTCAGCCGAAAATCTACCCACAAAAATTTCCTGATATTTATCATTGCCTGTTAAATAACCATAAGCATTATCGGAATGACCACTGCTCAAACTATTTGTAGGTATTTGAGAAGCATCGCCAACAAGCAACAGATAGGTTAATCCTTTTGTACTATAATAGTTCGTAACGTAATTTTTAATTGCTGTTGCTGTAGTTCCTACACTACTTTTAGCAACAATTTCGGTCGGTATACCAATTAAATTTTTCCATGCAACAAATGGTTGCATAGCATTCATAAAATTATCATAACATATAATAAGCATCTTGCCTTGTTCCTGAAGCGCAGTATATTTATTAACAGAATAATTCAAAAATCTTTTTTCATAAATTCTATTATAGTCAATATCAATTTTTTCTGTGTTTTTTGTTCTTATAAATTGATTATTCCCATTAATATTCTTGCTTTTCAACGAAAGTTCCATATCATAATAAACTCTAAGAATTTTTGTAATCGGATTATATTGAAAAGGAAATACTTTGACTGTTTGAGCTCTAAAATCACGCAATATATATGGTTCTTCAATATATGTATTATATCCCGGATAAAATTCATTTTTTGAGTATGAACTACCATATATATAAGGTATAGTTTCAGGATTTTGGTCTCTGTACAAATTTCCTTTTGATGGTGCAATATTAATATCGAAAAAATCAATATAAGAGCTCGAAACAATACTAATCTCCATATTGTCTAAGTCAGGTATAATAAATGGTACAGAAATTTTTGGCAAATCTGGTTCTTTTGCTGCTAATATTGGTGTTGCTCCTTCAACCGATACAATATTTTCTTCGCCCTTGTCAGTAATAACAGAATTTAAGTAAAACCCTTTTAAAGAAATCTTAAAAGATGAAGTTTTTATATCAGAGCTGATGAGTTTAACTTCAACAGCCTGAGGCTGATTGCTGCTAATATTTACCCATTTTTGAGAATGAAGGTTTGAAAAAAAGATTAAAAGCAGAAATGTAGAAATGAAAAAAAGATTTTTTTTAAGCATAATATTAAAATTACATAATGAACATTATAAATCTGAATAAAGATTAATAGCTTTACTTATTTAATAACGAAAATTTTTCTTGTTATTATTTCAGTTTCTGTTTTAAAAACCACATAATAAAAACCATTTTTTATTGAATTAACATTAAATTCATAATTATAATTTCCTTCGATTAATTCAGTTTCTGGTAATATTAAACTAATAATTTTACCTATATTATCGTAAAGAGAAATGCTTATTGTATTAGATTTAATTAAATTGAAACTAATATTACCTGTATTGCTAACTGGATTTGGATAGCAAACAACACTTTCAGATATTGAAGGTTGAGCTTCCGAAATTGTTGATATTGAATAAATATTACACGGTGGAAATTGTATAAAGTCTATCCAAGCTGCATCATCACCTGCCTGCATTGAATAATCTTTTACATATTCCCATTTAAACTCATGCGAACCAACAGTAACAGGAAAAAACACCCTACCCCAATCAATGCTACCTGACCACGATTTAACAAGTACATCATCAATAAAAAATTTCAAAAAATCATAATTAGTTTCAGAAGATACTTTGCGGTAAAATGAAATAGTATCGTCTGATGTTACCATTGCAGATATAGAAATAACTGACGACTGTTGATTGCTAATAGCACCTGACTTTATACAATACGAACCTTCATAAGCATCTGATGAAGAAATAACCCAAGGCAAGTCGCCCGAGCTAAGCCAATCGAATTTTGTTAAATTGCCTGTTTCCCAGTCTTCTGTTACAACACCTATAATAATATTATATGTATTTTGAACGCTGTACTGCCCCGAATTTGCACTAAATACCAAATCAACTATTTCGCCAGGTATTGCAGTAGAAGCAACACTTATGTTAAAAACTGCATAAGAATATGAACCTGAATTTATTGTACCAATGCTACTATTACCATTATTTATTATTACTTTGGAGCTGCTACTGGATAAAGAAGCTGTTGTAGCCATAGCGTCCGACAATCCATTATTCTGGGTTTCAATCATTAATACTATTGTTTCGCCTGGGTCTAAACGTTTATTATTATTACCGCCAGCTAAGTCATCAATAATTAAATTACCTGCTGCTAGGTCGGGTGCATGGGCTGTTATACTAAATGCAGAACTCCAAACATTACTATTATCATCACTTATAGATAAATCTAAATTTATTAAATGTTTATCAGGTATGTTGCCGGCTACAGTAAAAGAAAATCCGTTGCTTTTAGTTACAGTTGTTCCCATACTAATATCACCAAATGATTCAGTATCATCAGTTAATATAATATAAGCATCAGAAGAAGTTAAAACAGCATTAACATTATTAGCATCAGAAGCTCCATAATTCTTAAGGCTTACCGAAATTGAAATATTTTCGTTAGCTTCGGGTATGCCGTTATTATTACCAGTAACATCGTCAATTGATTTTGTCTCAAGAACAACATAAGGACCTGTTGGAGATGCTGCTGCTACAGTTCCAAAATAAGGTTTTCTGTTTTGTTTTGTTGCAACTATATCAACAACACTTGAAACTGAAAATGGAATAATATCAATAGTTGCTACACCAGACGCATCGGCTAATGCGGCACCGTGCAACACCCCGTTACAACTAATAGCAACATAAGCGTAAGGCTCTGTATTGACAGTAAAAGATGTTGAGCCAAGAATAATCAATGGCGAAAAAGTACAATTTAATTGAGGCGGTACCGAAAAATAAACCATTAAAGAGGGGTCGCCCATTAAATGATATATTTCCCAATAATAATCATAACTCGAAGAAAGCTCCATCACAGCAATATTCCCTGCAAAAATAATCTGCCCCTGCGTTATATACCAATCATCATAATCTTCTCCATGAGTATGAAATAATCTGTCGTAAGCTCCTAAAGCATTGGCATCATAAACAGGATTAACATCAACTGTTTTTGCTCCAACACTCCAGTAAAAATCTTCGGACCAATATGTATTATTTGATGCTCCAATATATCCTAAAGCACCTTTATTTTCTGCTCTTAATAATGCTTCTCCAAAACATACTGCATCGTTGAATTTGTTAGTTTGACAGGCATTACCAATCATTAAAGGATATTTATTTGCATTTTGCAAACTTGCTACATTTGAAACATTAAATGCTGGGTTTACCCAGCCACTAGAACTCCCATGAGCTGTGTAATTCGCAAAGCCACATCCATTGCTAACATCCTGAATTATCTGAGTTGCAGCACTTGAAGGTACAGGATGAAGATAGGTATGAGAAGTTAATCCATTTGATAGATTGAAATATGTAGATGTAGCATAATTAACCTGTCCATTGCCATAGGTCGATGACATTGAATAATCGTAGCCTGATATTAGTACAACTTCATTTAAAAAACTATCGTCGGGCATAAGATATTGCTCATATTCAAGAGTTTTATCAATCTGAGGTTGTAAATCACTTACGCCTGTGCAAGAAAATCTTCCATAATAAACTTCAGGCAAAAAATCATTCGTATATTCGCAATAATAAAGATCGGTAACATGATTGCCTGTTGAACCATTAAAACTTGGTATTTGATCAACATCTCCAACAAATAAAACAAAACTTGGGGGCGGATCAGAGGGCGAGCCTGTATTATATAGATTTTTAAGATAATTTTTTATTGAAACATTAGTAGTACCAACTAAAGGATCATTAGTATATGCTTCAATTACATTAAATCCTTTTTTGGTTTTCCATTCAATAAATGGTTGCAAGGTAGTTTGATATGCAATTGGCGAAACTATTACATATTTAACAGGTGTTTTTACTATGTAATCTTTGTGTGTTTCAGTTTTTTTAGAATTAAATATTTTGTTGTTGATACTATTAAAATAAGGTGAAGAATTTAATTTTTTCATTTCCTGAGTCTTAGCAATATCAGGATTTTCAAAATTTAATTTTACATCTAAATCATAATAAACTCGTAAAACACCTTTAACAGGATTATATTGAAAGGGAGCAACTCCAATACGTGCAAGCCTTACGCCTCTCATAACGCCAAGTAGCTCAATACTAATAATTTCAGTTCGAGTAAACTTATCTTTAGAATATACTTCATTATCTATAATAAAAGGTACTTCGTCGGTATTACTTTTTGCAATAGGTTGCTGAACAGGATAAATAAAATTGTTAATTCCAAGCAATTCCATATCATAATCTATAAAATGGCTACTATCAATATTGACTTTAATAGTAGCATTAACAGGCACTTCAATCAATTTATACATTACAGGCAACTTAGGACTTCCAATAGTAAAACTTGAGCCATAGCCCGAAACAGAAAGCTCAGTATAAATATCATTTTTGACTTTTATACTATTATATTCAAAAGAAGCTAATTTATTTGAAAAACT
>CAZDEU010000105.1:6025-9918 GCA_964504265.1 uncultured Bacteroidales bacterium | reverse complement strand
ATCGTAAATCTTAAATTCACTTTATATACTTTTATCTTCGTTTTCAATCGTCAATCGTACATCGTAAATCTAAAATCCTCTTTACAAACTTTATAAACTTTACAAACATTATTTATATTAAATTTGTCGCAATATTTATTTAATCAAACATTATGAATTCAACAACTACTATTAGCACAGCCAAGAAAGCCCCTTCAGCATTCTTCCGCTGGACTGTTTTGCTATTTATCAGTCTTGCAATGTTTGGCAACTATTATATTTATGACAGCATAAGCCCCTTAGCTGATTTGCTTGTTAAACAATTAAATTTCACAGATCAAAACATTGGATTATTGCAAGGTATTTACAGTTTCCCAAATATAATAATGGTGCTTATAGGTGGAATTATAATTGACAGAATAGGCACCAAAAAATCGGCACTCATCTTTACTGTTTTAGTTTTTGCAGGTGCTTTAATTACTGCCATTAGCAATAATTTTTTGGTAATGGTAACAGGTCGCTTAATTTTCGGGCTTGGAGCTGAATCAATGATAGTTGCCATTACAACAGTTATCGCTAAATGGTTCAAAGGCAAGGAGTTATCACTTGCTTTCGGATTAAATTTAACAATAGCCAGGCTTGGTTCCTTTCTCGCCCTTAATTCGCCTTCGTGGGGTAAAGGCTTATACGAAACATGGCAAGGTCCTTTGCTCATAACCGTAGGAGCAGGTTTATTCGCTCTCGTTTCATTAATAGTTTATTATTTATTAGATTTATATGCCGAAAAAAAACTGGAACTTAAAAAAGAAGGCGAGCAAGATAAAATTGCTTTACGCGAAATATTTAATTTATCAAATTTCCGTATTATCTTAGCTTCTGTAATAATACCATTATCCTTAATTTTATTATTTCAAATTGAATTTATTGCTTTTAGCACACAAGTCGAAAATATTCTTAAATTAATCGCAATAATAGTTGTAATTATCGTATTTTCTTTTCTCAATTTTAAATCCTTCAGTAAATCATTCTGGCTTATTTGCTGCCTTTGTGTAGTTTTTTATTCAGCAATGTTCCCTTTTCAAACTTTCGCAATTAAGTTTTTTCAAGATGTACATGGCACTACACGTGAAGTTGGTGGCGGGCTTAGCAGTATGCTTACACTCGCCGCAATGATTTTTACCCCTTTGTTTGGTTTATTGTCTGACAAAATTGGTAAACGCTCATTATTAATGATGTTTGGCTCTTTGTTAATTGTACCTGTTTATCTTATTATGGCTTACAAAATCGATGTTGGTAGTATGATAGGCTTAAACAGCGGCATTAACCTCAGTATAAACTGGATGGACATTAATGCCTATTTCCCTTTTAGCCTTATTATACCTATGGCAGTAATGGGACTGGCTTTCTCGCTAATTCCTGCTGTTATGTGGCCCTCAGTAGCTATTGTTGTAAACGACGCTAAATTAGGCACTGCTTATGGATTAATGACCATGATACAGAATGTTGGATTATTTGGATTTAATATTGTTATTGGCTTTGCTAATGATAATGCAGGTGCATCAGCAACTAACCCTGGTGGGTATATTCCAGGTATGTGGATTTTCTCTATTTGTGGTATATTGGGATTAATTTTCGCTTTTTTACTAAGAAAAAATGAAATAGGTAAAAATTCACACGGTCTTGAACTTGGCTCAATTCATAATAAAAAGTAAATATTTATAATGTCTTCCGATTGTAATAATATCACCCACCAGGGAATAATTGAAGAAATTAACAATAATATTGTTTTCGTAAAAATTATTGTAAGCTCAGCTTGTGCTTCATGCAAAGTAAAATCGTATTGTTCTATTACTGAAATGAAAGAAATGCTTGTTGAAGTTAATATTAAAAATTCTTTTGAATACAAAAAAGGGCAAAATGTCGTAATTTCTATGAAAAATTCTTTAGGAGGAATGGCTTTGTTTCTGGCATACATCTTACCTTTTATTATTATGTTTTCATCGTTAATAATATTAACTTTATCTCATTATAATGAATTATTCGCAGGGCTTTTTTCAATTGGCATACTTATTCCATATTTCCTTTTATTATATGTGTTAAGAAATAAATTGAAGAAAAAATTTACTTTTTCGCTTAGACCTTCATAATATTCTATGTAATTTATAATAATTATAAATAATATTTATAATTAACTATTATTCAATTAATTAATATTATAAAATTATAAAAGCCAACCTCATTAATAATCATATATATTTGATATTCAAATATATATATTTTAATTTTTAAACATTTTAAATAATTAGTATTTTTATTGTTTTTAATACATTTGTTCGCAAAATGAAATAAAAATTTTAAAAATTGTAGTCGTGGATCAATCAATTATTTATGCTGTAATTGCATTAGGCTCTTTGGCAATAACCTTTGCAATACTAATATATTTTGTTAATGAAAAATTTAAAGTTGTTGAAGATCCTCTGATAGACGAGGTACAGGAATTATTACCCGGTGCAAATTGTGGTGGATGTGGATTTGCAGGATGCAGAAATCTTGCTGAAGCCATTGTAAAAGCTGATAATTTAGAGGGTCTCACCTGCCCTGTTGGAGGAAATGCTTTAGCCGAAGGAGTTTCTAAATTGCTCGGTATTACAGTAGAAGCTAAATCCCCTATGATAGCTGTTGTTAGATGCAGTGGGAGCAAACAAAATGCTCCTTTAAAAATTAATTATGAAGGCACTGAAAGTTGTTTCTTCGCTAATTCTTTATATGCAGGCGAAAGCGGATGTAGCTTTGGCTGCCTTGGACTCGGCGATTGCGTTGATGCCTGCACTTTTGATGCAATGTATATTGATGAAAACACAGGACTTCCTGTTGTTATAGAAGATAAATGTGTTGCTTGTGGTGCTTGTGTTAAAGCCTGCCCAAGAGGTATTATTGAATTAAGGAAAAAGGGACCAAAAAACAGAAGAATATTTGTTTCTTGCATTAATAAAGAAAAAGGCGGTATTGCTCGTAAAAATTGCAACGTAGCTTGTATTGGTTGCGGTAAATGCCAAAAAGTATGTAATTTTGACGCTATTACTATTGAAAATAATCTTGCCTATATTGATTTTAATAAATGTACTCTTTGTCGTAAATGTGTTGCCGAATGCCCTACTAATGCTATACTCGAAATCAATTTTCCTCTCAAAAAGGAAAAAGTTGAAAACATTAAAAACACTGAAGCTACAGCTTAATTAATCAAGATTATTTATGTAAATAAATACTGGAGGATAAAAATTGAAGACTTTTAAAATTGGTGGTATTCACCCACCCGAAAATAAAATTTCTGCTTCTGCTCCTATAGAAGTAATGTCAATTCCAGATAAAGTTTATATTCCCTTTTCTCAGGTTCTTGGCGCTCCTTCGGTACCTGTAGTTCAAAAAGGCGATAAAGTTCTTACCGGACAACTCCTTGCTAAAGGCGAAGCATTTATTTCTGCTAATGTTCATTCTTCTGTATCTGGTACAATATCTAAAATTGATGATATTATTGATACTTCTGGTTATAAAAGAAAAGCATTTGTTATTGATGTTGAAGGAGACGAATGGATTGATAATATAGATAAAAGCTCAAAATTATCAAAAGAAATTAATTTATCTCCCGAAGAAATAATTAAAAAAATTCAGGATAGTGGTATTGTTGGACTTGGTGGTGCTACTTTTCCCAGCCACGTAAAACTTATGGTTCCCAAAGGTAAAAAAGCTGATGTTTTAATTATCAATGGCGTTGAATGTGAACCTTATCTAACAGCCGACCACCGACTTATGCTCGAAAAAGCTGAAGAAATCCTTTGCGGTGTTAGCATTTTAATGAAAGCTGTTGGTGTTAACAAAGCATTAATTGGTATTGAAAACAACAAAACTGATGCTAT
>CAZDEU010000105.1:3068-5925 GCA_964504265.1 uncultured Bacteroidales bacterium | reverse complement strand
CACCAGTGGTTAAAGGCACATCAGGAATTGTGGTTTTTGACAAAAATTATAAACCTAATAATATTCAATACAATTGCATACGTTGTGGTAAATGTATAACAGCTTGCGCTATGGGTTTGCAGCCATATTTACTATCTCAGTTATCTTTAAAAAAAGATTACGAATTATTAGAAAAAAACAATGTAATGGATTGTATTGAATGTGGTTCCTGCGAATATACATGTCCGGCAAATATATATTTACTCGACAATATTCGTGCAGGCAAAAGTAAAGTTGGACAAATAATAAGATCACGAGCAAAATAAAAGCATTATGAATCTATTGACAATGTCAGGTTCTCCGCATATTCACGGAGAACAGAATGTAAAAAAAATTATGTGGAGTGTAGTATTAGCTTTGCTACCCGCAATGTTTGTATCGTTTTGGTATTTCGGACTTGATGCGGTAATTATTACACTCACAGCAGTTGTTTCTTGTATAGCCTTTGAATATTTGATTCAAAAGTTGTTTTTTAAAGATCAATTTATCACAATAACTGATGGCTCGGCAATAATTACAGGAATTTTACTGGCATTTAACGTGCCAAGTAGCCTGCCGCTATGGCAAATGGTTATAGGTAGTTTTGTCGCAATTGGAATAGCTAAAATGACTTATGGTGGCTTAGGTAAAAACCTTTTTAATCCAGCACTTGTTGGTCGTGTATTTCTGCTTATTTCTTTTCCTGTTGATATGACCAATTGGCCCATAGCTAAACCTATGGCTACTTTAGTTGATGCTGTTACTGGTCCTACCGCACTTGGTGTTGCCAAAGAAGGACTAATGAAAGGTGAAACAGTTTCTGAAATTATTCATAAAAGTGATTCTATTAGTACTATTTTAATTAGTGGACAACCGTTGCAGAATTTACAAGGTTTTATTCCGCAATATTATGATATGTTATTAGGAAATATGGGCGGTTCACTTGGCGAAGTATCAGCTTTAGCGATAATTTTGGGTGGTTTATATATGATTTTTCGCAAAGTTATAAGTTGGCATATACCTGTTTCTTTTATAGGTACAGTAATGTTATTTACTTTTATTTTATGGAAAATTAATCCTGAACAGTATTTTAATCCTGCTTTTCATCTTCTTGCAGGCGGTCTATTGCTCGGAGCTGTATTTATGGCAACCGATATGGTTACTTCGCCTATGACTTACAAAGGGATGGTAGTGTTTGGTATTGGTTGCGGCATACTAACTACTGCTATCAGAATATGGGGGGCTTATCCCGAAGGTGTGTCTTTCGCTATTCTTATTATGAATGCTACAGTTCCATTGATTAATAAAGCTTTTAAACCTAAAGTTTTTGGGGAGGTAATTAAAAATGGCTAAAAAAATTGAATCTACATTATTAAATATGATATTGTCGCTAACTCTTATTGGAGTGGTAATGTCGGCCGCTTTAGGATTTGTTTATACTAAAACTAAAGCTCCAATTGAAAAAAGTAGCAAACAAAAGGTTGTTAATGCTATTAAAGAAGTATTGCCTGAATTTGATAATGACCCCCTAGCTGAAAAAGAAATTATTGATGATCTTGAGTTTTATACTGGTAAAAATAACGACGAAATTGTTGGTTATGCCGTTAAAACATATTCGATGAAAGGCTTTAGCGGTTTTATCTCTTTAATGGTTGGCTTAAAACCTGATGGCTCCATAAATAAAATTCAGGTTCTGGAACAAAAAGAAACACCTGGTTTAGGTTCTAAAATGTCGGAGCCTTCGTTCTTAAATCAGTTTTGTGATAAAAACCCTGATGATTATAAATTAATTGTTAAAAAAGATGGTGGCGACGTTGATGCAATTACTGCTTCTACAATTACCTCAAGGGCTGTTTGCGATGCTATTCAAACAGCTTATGATGTTTTGATAAATAATAAAAATATTAGTTCAAATAATGATTTTAAATCAGAATCAAAACAAAATAATTGTGATTCGGATAATAATAAGAAAGGAGTTGAATAATGAGTGCAATTAAATACTTAACTAATGGCTTGTTAAAAGAAAACCCCAGTTTAGTATTAGTTTTGGGGACATGTCCTGCATTAGCTGTTACAACTTCGGCCATAAATGGATTGGGTATGGGAGCAGCAACAACTTTTGTATTGCTTTGTTCAAACATATTAGTTGCAGCACTAAAAAATTATATCCCTAATAAAGTTAGAATTCCTGCTTTTATCGTTATTATTGCCACGTTCGTTACTATTGTAGACTTAGTAATGCAAGCTTATTCGCCTGATTTATATAAAGCACTTGGTGTTTTTATTCCCTTAATTGTTGTTAATTGCATTATTCTTGGTCGTGCAGAAGCTTTTGCTCAAAAAAATTCTGTGTTTTATTCAATTCTTGATGCTGTTGGTATGGGTATAGGATTTACTTTGGCTTTATTTTTAATGGGCAGTATTAGAGAAATTTTAGGTAATGGTTCTTTCCTTGATTATAAGTTTTTATCGCCCGATGCCAAAACAATCTTATTGTTTATTATGCCTCCAGGAGCCTTTATTACTTATGGTTTTTTAATTGCACTTACCAATAAAATTAAAAAGAATTTTAACATTTAATTATTTTTTGAATTATGGAATATATAAGCATAATATTATTCGCCATATTAGTAAACAACGTAGTTTTAGCACAATTTTTAGGGATATGCCCTTTCCTCGGAGTTTCATCACGCGTTTCAACTTCATTAGGTATGGGCGGAGCAGTTCTTTTTGTAATGGCACTTGCTAATCTTGTTACTACCATGATTTATAAGTATGTTTTGATACCCCTTGATATAACATTTATGCAAACAATTACATTTATTCTCGTAATTGCTGG
>CAZDEU010000105.1:0-2968 GCA_964504265.1 uncultured Bacteroidales bacterium | reverse complement strand
GGCTGCCCCAAAGGCATGAAAGGCTTTCCTATTACTTTAGTTACAGCAGGGCTGCTTTCTCTCGCTTTTATGGGATTTGCAGGGCTTATTAAAGTTTAATCTATAATTCTGTATATTTCATCACTAATTTCACAGCTTCCATAGCTTCTTTTACATCATGAACCCTAAGAATATCAGCACCTTTTAGTAGTGCAATAGTATTTAAAACTGTTGTGCCGTTCAAAGCATCTGTGGGTGAGGTTTCTAATACTTTATTAATCATTGATTTTCGAGAAAGTCCAACTAAAAGAGGAGTTTCAGTTATGCAAAATTTTTCAAGATTATTAAGCAAAGTATAATTATCATCCAAAGATTTACCAAAGCCAAAACCAGGGTCAACAATAACATCATTAACACCTAAATCAGTTAAAATTTTTATTTTTTTAAGAAAAAAATCAAGCACTTCCTTAATTACATCATTATAAACAGGGTCATTTTGCATTGTTTTGGGAGTACCTTTAATATGCATTAAAATATAAGGCACTTTTAAAGCTGCAACAGTTTCAAACATTTTATTATCAATAGTTCCACCCGAAATATCATTAATTATTCCTGCCCCATATTCAACAGCAATTTTAGCAATTGAAGAACGATAAGTGTCGACGGAAACAACAGCTTCAGGGAAATTTCTTTTTATGACAGTTATAGCAGGCAACAATCTGTTTCTTTCTTCGTCTTCGCTAATTTCTTCGGCACCAGGTCGAGTCGATATAGCACCAACATCTAAAATAGCAGCACCTTCTTTAAGCATTTTTTCAGCCTCCCTAAGTAAAGCAACACCTGTAAGCTGTCTACTGCCAACAAAAAACGAATCGGGCGATACGTTTAGTATACCCATTACTATAGGCTTTTCAAGACTAATTAAACGATTTTCGCATTTGATACTTTTCTTTTTATAAAAAAAAGTACCTTTATCGGTTGAAATTGATTTTTCCAATTTTTAATATTTTTGCATTATAAATTGCGAATTTACTATATTTTTAAAAATGATTAAAACATTAAAACAATTTGACGAGGTAAGCAATAAATGTAAAGAAGTTTTTTCAAATAAACTTCACGATTACGGAACAGCATGGCGTATACTGCGTCCCTCATCACTTACCGACCAGATTTTTATTAAAGCTCAAAGAATTAGAAGTATTGACACCAAAGGCAAAAGCAAAGTTAATGAAGGTGTTGTACCCGAATTTATTGGCATCGTTAATTATTCGGCAATGGCTCTTATACAGCTCGAACTCGGAAGTAGCTTCGATATTAATATGAACGCTGATAAAGTTATTGATTTATATGATAATTATATTTCGGAAGCCAAAAAACTGATGGAAAATAAAAATCACGATTATGGCGAAGCTTGGCGCGATATGAGAATTAGTTCACTTAATGATATTATTCTGATGAAAATATTTAGAATAAAACAAATTGAAGATAATAACGGCAAAACTTATGTTTCTGAAGGCGTAGATGCAAATTATTTCGACATTTTAAATTATGCGATTTTTGCATTAATTAAACTGAACGAAAAATAATTTTTGATTGTCAAGTATACTAATATCATTTTTGCAAAAAAAATATTTTTTTTTATAACATAAGTTATGATATTATTATTTTTGCGAATAAAATAAATTTTAACATTTAATATATTACAAAATGAAAGCATTAAGATTAATAAGCCGCCTTTTAGTTGGAATTGTATTTATTTTCAGTGGTTTTGTAAAAGCAGTAGACCCCTGGGGGTCTGCATTTAAATTTCACGATTATTTTCTGGCCTTTGGCATGGAATGGCTAATACCATTAGCATTTTGGCTTGGAATATTATTATGTTTATTTGAATTTGTAATTGGTTTTGCATTAGTATTTAATGTAAAAATGAAATTAGCCGCATGGGGTGTTATGCTTTTTATGTCATTTTTTACACTGCTTACTTTTTATCTTGCTTTAGAAAATCCTGTGTCTGATTGCGGTTGCTTTGGCGATGCAATTATTATGACCAACTGGCAAACATTTTACAAAAATATTTTCTTAATGATTTTTACTCTTATTATTTTTATTGGCCGAAATAAATATGTTGCCTGTAAAAATATATTCTACGAATTGTCTGTTATTGGCATCTCTACAGCAATTTTACTTGGTATTAGTTATTACTCTTATAGCCATTTACCTTTAATTGATTTTATGCCTTGGAAAGTTGGAAATAAAATTTCGACTCTCGTTGTTGGTTCAGCCGAAATATCTGAAGTTACTCTAGTTTATAAACATAAACAAACAGAAAAATTATATGAATACACAACAAAAACTTTACCTTTTAACGATAGTATTTTGTGGGCTAATCTGGAATTCGTTGAACAGAAAAAAAATGTTATAAAAGAATATGAAGAACCACCTATTAAGGATTTCTTTATTCGCGATACCCTTAACGATGATTATACAATCGAATTTATTAATAATCCTGAATTCCAATTTTTATTTGTAAGTTATAATATTAATAAAATTAAGTTTAAGAATATTGAAAAAATTATCCCTATACACGACAGTTGCTATGCTAATGATGTTAGTTTTGCAGCACTTTCAGGTTCATCTCCTGCTGATGTGTATAAAGTACTAAACGAAAATAACATAGACCTACCTATGTATTTTGTTGATGAAACCGCATTAAAATCGGTTGTACGTGCTAATCCTGGCTTGGTTTTACTGTATAACGGAGTTGTTGTTGATAAATGGCATTATAACGATTTCCCTGAATGGGCTGATTTTGTTAAAAAGCAACAACAATATAAGGAAATTAGCGAAAAAGGCAGCAAGTTATAAAGTTCATAAAGTTTATAAAGTTTGTAAAGTATATTTACGATTTTAGATTTACGAATTACGAATTACGAATTACGATTTTTATAGACAAACAAGATGTTTTCTACTTTTAACATTCAACTTTTAA
>CAZDEU010000104.1:0-9968 GCA_964504265.1 uncultured Bacteroidales bacterium | reverse complement strand
ATGATTGGTTTTTACCTTCTAAAGATGAATTAGTTTTAATGGCTACTAATCTGTCGCCTCTTGGAGTTGGAAATTTAAGCGGAGAATATTGGTCTTCTTCAGAAATGTGGGACATTGAAGCTTATTATGTTGATATGTCCACTGCTACCGATTATACAACTTTTAAATTTGATTCTAAAAATGTACGTGCTGTTCGTTGGTTTAATCCCCCAGCATCACCTGATAATCATATAACAGATTTAACCGAAATACAATGGAACTGGAATATAGGTTCATCGGTTGCTAATGGGTTTAAATACAATACTACACCAAATTATGCTACTGCTATTGATATTGGAACAAATACTTCTTTTACTCAAACAGGTTTAACTTGTGGTACATATTATAATTTATATGTTTGGGCTGTATATAATTGCGGTGCTTCAGATTATACTGTTTTAACAGCTCAAACTACACCAACACCATTAAAACCAGTAACAGGTTTTCACGATTTAACACTTAATTCAATAGTATGGAACTGGAACACATCAGCCGGAGCTGCTGGTTATATGTATAATACTGTAAATGATTATTCTACTGCAATAGATAATGGAGCGAGCACTTCTTTTACACAAACAGGACTTGTATGCAACTCTCCACATACACTGTATGTATGGGCTTATAACGATTGCGGTGTATCTGCAGTTACAACATTAAACGCATCTACTTTATGTTGTGATGTTGGAAACAGTGTAACATTTAATTACAGCGGCTCCAGTGTTACTTATTACATTGTAGGTGGACAAAACGGAACTTGTTGGTTAGACAGAAATCTTGGGGCCTCTGCTGTTGCTACTGCACCAAACGATGGAAATGCTTACGGAGATTCTTTTCAATGGGGAAGATTAGATGATGGACATCAAAAAAGAAATAGTTCTGTTACTAGTGCTTTAAGTTCAACTGATGTACCTGGTCATAATAAATTTATTACAACTACATCTCCTTACGATTGGCGAAGCACTAAAAATGATTTATTATGGCAGGGCGTTTCAGGTATTAATAATCCTTGTCCTACAGGCTGGCGTTTACCAACCCAAGCTGAGTTTAACAATGAAGTTAATAGCTGGGATTGGGACCAAAATACATTAGTACCTCCAGCTTATGAAGCTGCTTTTGCAACACCTCTTAAATGGACAATTGCCGGTTTTAGACAAAATACAGGAAATCTAGGGCATGTGAATTCACTTGGACATTACTGGGGATCAACTTTAATTGGAACTTCAAAAAATCCTACTGATTTATATTATGCTGATTTTTTTGCAATGGCAAGTTCGTCTGCAAGACGTGGAGAGGGTAAAAGTGTCCGATGTATAAGAGATTAAATTTTTAGTAAGTGAAACCTTAGGGTTTCACTTTTTTTGTTTTATAACGAAACTTCCCGTCTAAACCCAACATAAAATATAGTTAGCCTTAATGATAACAAGGTATAGAAAGTTTATTTGTTTAAAAATGTGTAGCTAAGATAAAAATTGTTAAAATATTTTGAATATAATATTTATATATTTATATTTGTAGCTAAGAAATAAAATTGATAATTATATTTATTCAAAGAACGTAATGTAAGGCAAAGGACTATGTAATAAAAGAAGACAGAACAAGAGGTCATGTATTTGTAGTTATGCTGACATATATGATTACAAAATATATTTCTGATAAAATTAGCCACTTAGGTTATACACGAAAATTTGCTATTGAAAGTCTTGATAAAATTCAATACATGAAATATCTTTTTAAAGGGAAGAAAATGCAAATCTGACCAACAAATTTGCCTAAGCATACCAAAGAAATTTTTAACGCATTAAATATGACAATATAAAGTAGCTAAGAATAAAACAGTTTCTCAAACCGCTGAACACCTTGCAAATAAAAGGCTATAGAGGAGAAAAAACGTCTTTGCTGACAGGAAGTTCCGTTATAATAAACTACACAAAATTAAAAAATTTGTTAAAGTCAATAATTTTTTTCTATTTTTGTTTTTTAAAAGTGAAAACACACAAATTTTGAAAATACGAACATTATTCTTATTAATAATTTTGAGTCTGTTAGGCTCTATTGTTTTGAAGTCTCAGGAGTATTATCCTATTAATCAGGAAATTAATCTGAGGATTGAAAGAGCATTCGCTTTAAAAAACATTAACATACATACATCAGTAAAACCAATGCTGATGCCAGCAAAACCCGATTTATTAAACAAAAAAACAAATTATATAAACTGTGATTCTGCCTTGTTGCCAGGTGTAAAACCTGTTACCAAAGAACGTTCGTGGGGAGCAAGAAAATTACTTGGCGAAAGTTTTGCCATTGTTGACTCCAATAATTTTAAAATTTTTATTGATCCTCTTTTTGAGGTCAACTATGGAAAAGAAAATAATGAGACTTCGTTATATATTAATTCAAGAGGTGCAAATGTTAGTGCATTAATTGGCAAAAACTTATGGATAAATACAAATTTTTTAGAAACACAAGCACGCTACTCTTCTCACATAACATCATATATCAAAAAATTCGGTGTAGCTCCAGGACAAACCATAGTAAAAGATTTTAAAGAAAACGCTTATGATTACAGTGTTGCGTCGGGCAGTATAAGCTACACACCATACAAATTCCTAAATATTCATGCAGGGCAAGGTAAGCATTTTATTGGCGATGGTTATAGGTCTTTATTTTTATCTGATAACTCATACCAGTATCCATTTTTAAAATTTACTGTTAATTATGGGAATTTGCAATATGTATCAATGTCTACAATGATGCAGAATATTAGCACTAACAAAATAGTAGCGGCACCACGCCCATGGGAAAGTCCCTTTATTAAAAAACCAGCCTCTTTTAATTATCTTACTTATAATGTAACAAAAAACCTACAGTTAGGTTTATTTGAAGGAATTATGTTTAGGTCGCCTTGGGGTAAGGCTTTGTCGTGGAAATTTTTCAATCCTATAATTTTTACCCGCTCTATAAGATATACTCTTGATGGAGAAAACAATATAATTATTGGGTTAAATGCTAAATACCAAGCATTTAACAAACTAACTTTATACGGACAACTAATGATTGACGATATGGAATTTTCCAGAATTGGCAAAGGAGATTCCAAAAACAGAACTGGCTTTCAAGTTGGGTTAAAGCTATTTGACCCATTTGGTATTAAAAATTTAATTTTCCAGCAAGAATTCAATCAAGTACGTCCTTATTGTTATACTCACGAATTTTCAAGACAAACTTATACGGCTTTTAACCAGCCCCTCGCCCACCCTTTAGGTGCCAATTTTACAGAGTATATTTCAATAATAGATTACAGATATAAACGTTGGCATGCACATGCAAAGTTCATGTTTGCTGAATATGGCAGCGACAATTATGGACAAAACTGGGGGCATTACATTTTTATATCAGATTATTTTATTCATCAAACAGATCCTTCTACAGGAAATTACACAGGACAAGGCAAATATAATGGTATTTCATATTTATTAATAAAAGGAAGCTATGTACTAAATCCTAAAACTAATTTAAATATTAGTGCAGGTTATTATTACAGAAGTAAAGAAAATTTATATGTTGATAAGGTCAATTCGTCTTGTTATTTTATTAGTATAGCAACAAATTTGTTTAACCAATATTTTGATTTCTGACAAGTGAAAAAATTAAAAAAAATATTACCTTATGTAATTTTGATATTAATAATATTCAATATCAAAACATCTTTTGCACAAGTCGGAACATTTCAAGCATGCGAAAATATTGAATTATTATATGCAAAATATTTATATAAATCAGAAGCCAATTTTCACACTTCAATAAAACCTTATTCATTAAAACAAGTAACTAATAAAGCTAATTTTGATACAATTTTTAAATATAAAAAAACAAATAACAAATTTGTCGACAATTTATTAAGCGGTAATTTATTGGTTATTGGCGGTGCAAAAAAAGTTAAAGGCACACCATTTAATATTGGCGTAACTTATAAAGAAAAACATAAAGCTAAATTAATTGTTAATCCACTTGTTAACATTGTAGCAGGCATTGAAAAAGACGACGGGACAAGACCTGTTTGGGAAATTGGTGGAGGTTTACTTTTAAACGCCGATTTAAGAAAAAACATTTCAATAAATACTGCAATAACCATAAACCATGCGGTTTTTCAAAAATATTTATATAAAGGAATAAGTTTAAGTAAAGCAGTACCAGGTTTAGGCTATGCCTATGCTTCGGGTGGCGATTCTGCTTACAGCTATTTAAATGCTAACTTTATGATAGATTGGCGTTTATCAAAACATTTTTTAGTTGAAACCGGCTATGGAAAACATTTTTTCGGTGACGGCTACCGCTCTATGATACTTTCGTGGAACGCCCCTGCATACCCCTATTTTAAACTTACTTCAGATATTTGGAAATTTAAATATGTAAATTTAATTTCTTTATATAATGATTCGCGTAATATTACCTCTTCAGCATGGAAAGATTATAAGTATAAATTTAGTGCAACTCACTATCTGAGTTTAAATGTTGGCAAAAGAATTACTGCAGCATTTTTTGAAACTGTTATTTGGGATGTTAATTTTACTAATGGCGACACGCGAAGAATTTTTGATGTGCATTATCTGAATCCAGTTATTTTTTACAGACCAGTTGAATTTTCATTAGGTTCGCCCGATAACGTTATTATGGGCTTAAATGCTAAAATGACTATAGGACAAAAAAGTGTAATATATGGTCAATTAGTTTTTGACGAATTTGTTCTAAACAATATTAAAACCGATTTAGTCGCTTTTGTTAAGCGTACTATGGGTAAAAATGATAATCTTGGCGAATATGGTGCATGGACTAATAAGCAGGCTTATCAGTTTGGTATTAAACATTTTGACCTAGCAGGTGTTGAAGGCTTAAATATATTGTTGGAAGCTAATGCAGCTCGTCCTTATATTTACTCGCACCGCAGGCCAATTAAAAATTACAGCCATAATGGGCAGGCTCTTGCACACCCTCTAGGTGCAAATTTTGTTGAAGGTGTTTTTGCTCTTAAATATAATTATAAAAGATGGCTGTTTTCTGTTCAGGGTATTGCTGCTAAAACAGGTCTTGACGACAAAAATCAACATAACGGACAAGACATTTTTAAACCTACTTACGATACTTATGAACCTGAATATAATAATATTCCTGTTCCTCAATTATATAATGTAATAGGACAAGGTGTTAAAACAAATATAATTAACGGCAATGCAAAAATATCTTATATGGTTAACCCAGTCAATAATCTTAGAATTGAGGCAGGTGCTAATCTTAGAAATATTACGACAGAAGGCACAACAAATCGTTCTATTTATGTTTTTGCTGGGATTAAAACTGGAATTGAGCAATTTTACAGAGATTTTTAATTAATATTTCAATTTTTTTATTAACAAAAATTAATAACATGAGAATAACCAGATTTGTAAAGATTTTTTTAGCAACAATTATGCTGATAAGTGCTAATATTGATAATATTTATGCCTGCACAAATTTTTTGATAACTAAAGGAGCTACTACCGATGGCTCTACAATGATATCTTACACAGCCGACTCACATGTACTTTACGGCGAATTATATTATAAACCAGCAAAATCGTACCCCGAAGGTGCTATGCTTGATATTTACGAATGGGATTCGGGCAAATATCTTGGTAAAATTAAACAAGTTAGAAAAACATATTCTGTTGTAGGTAATATGAATGAACATCAATTAGCTATTGGCGAAACAACTTACGGAGGCAGAAAAGAACTTGAAAATACTGAAGGTATTATTGATTACGGCAGTTTAATTTATATTACTCTACAAAGAGCAAAAACTGCTAGAGAAGCTATTAAAATAATGGGAGAACTCGTTGCTGAATACGGTTATTGCAGCAGTGGCGAATCCTTTTCAATAAGCGACCCCAACGAAGTATGGATAATGGAAATGATAGGTAAAGGTAAAGGAAACAAAGGTGCTGTTTGGGTTGCTTTAAGAATACCCGACGGTTACGTTTCAGCACACGCTAATCAGGCAAGAATTACTACTTTCCCATTAAATGATAGTGAAAATTGTATGTATTCAACTGATGTTATTTCTTTCGCCCGTTCACAAGGCTATTTTAACGGCAAAGATGCTGAATTTAGCTTTTCTGATACTTATGCTCCTGTTGATTTTGGTGGTGCCAGATTTTGTGAAGCACGTGTTTGGGCTATGTTTAACCGTGTTAATTCAGCTATGGGTAAATATTTAGATTATGCCAAAGGGCATAATCTTAAAAATCGTATGCCACTTTGGATTAAACCCGATAAAAAGCTATCTATTCACGATGTAATGGAACTTATGCGCGATGTATATCAAAATACTGAATTAGATATGACTAAAGATGTGGGAGCAGGTCCCTTTGGTTGTGGCATTCGCTGGAGACCAATGGAATGGACTGTTGATGGTGTTGAATACCTAAACGAAAGAGCAACTTCAACTCAACAAACAGGTTTTTCGTTTGTAACACAGTCGAGAAGCTGGTTACCCGACCCAATAGGTGGTGTAAACTGGTTTGGAGTAGATGATACATGGTTTACAATTTATTCTCCAATTTATTGTGGTGTTAGTAAAGTGCCTGAAAGTTTTGCCGAAGGCAATGGCTCTATGATGGAATACAGCGAAACAGCAGCATTCTGGGTGTTCAATCAGTTATCAAATTTTGCATATACACGTTGGAATCTGTTATCTCCAGAAATAAGAAACGTTCAGAAGAATATTGAAACAAGTTATATTACTGAATTACAAGAAATTGATAAAAAAGCCCATGAATTATACAAAAAATCGCATAAAAAAGCTATTTCATACATTACAAATTACTCAGTTAACTCAGGTAATAAAACAGTTAAATCAGCCAAAGAACTTTACATTAAATTATTTGTTAAATATGTTGACGGTAATGTAAAAGAAAAAGTTGAAGGACAGAAAAATCCTAAGGTAGAACAACCTGGTTATAGCGAAGACTGGTACAGACTCATTATAAAAGAAACTGGAGATAAATTCAAAGTAATTAAACATTAATCAAATTTATTTTAAGACTAAACGAGGTATTTTTAATGATTACAAATAAGACTTACCTTCTTGAAGTCAATAATTTAACTATTGATTTCAATAATGGTAATGAAAAAAACAGAGTAATTGATAACATAAGTTTTAAAATACCTTTTGGAAGCACTGTTGGGGTTGTTGGAGAATCAGGGTCGGGCAAATCAGTAACAGCATTAACAATAATGGGTTTGCTTCAAACTTCATTAGTTGATATAGCAAGTGGCGAAATTTTATTTAATGGTGATAATGATAAAACAGTTGATTTACTAAAGTTAAGCACAAAGGATAAGAACAATTATCGCGGTAATCGTTTGGGAATGATATTTCAGGAGCCAATGACATCGCTAAATCC
The DNA here is from genome assembly GCA_964504265.1 of uncultured Bacteroidales bacterium. Classification (GTDB taxonomy): domain Bacteria; phylum Bacteroidota; class Bacteroidia; order Bacteroidales; family JAKIYJ01; genus JAKIYJ01. The sequence goes on along the minus strand of CAZDEU010000104.1, from coordinate 2,490 downwards.
TGTGATGAAATGCGGTGAACAAGTAGCTGAAATAATTCTCAGGCATAAACCCGAAGGCATAAAAACCAAAAAACAAGCATTACAAAAAGTTTTAAATCTATTTAAAGAAGTTGAATTACCTCGCCCCGAGCAAATCATAAATGTATATCCACATCAAATAAGTGGCGGGCAAAAGCAAAGAGTTATGATAGCTATGGCAATAGCCTGCAAGCCCGATTTACTGATAGCCGACGAACCTACTACAGCCCTTGATGTTACTATACAGAAAACTATTCTTGAATTATTAAAAAAACTTCAAAATAAATATAAGATGAGTGTGCTTTTCATCACTCACGATTTATCAATTATTACTGATATAGCAGATAAAGTAATAATAATGCACAAAGGGAAAGTGGTTGAAGAAGGTATTACAGAGCAAATTTTCAAACATCCTGAAAATCCTTATACCAAAGGGCTGTTGGCATGCAGACCACCGCTCAACAAAAGGCTTAAATCGTTGCCAACTGTATCAGACTTTATTGATAAAGATAAAATTTTTAATATTGATGAAATAACGGTAATAAGCGATGAAGAAAGAAAAAATAGTCATAAAAAACTTTACACCACCTCTCCTATTTTAGAAGTAGAAAATTTAAACACATGGTTTACAGTAAAACAAAAAATTTTTAGCCGTAAAAAAGAATATGTAAAGGCAGTAGATAACGTAAGTTTTGAAGTATATCGTGGCGAAACACTCGGTTTAGTTGGCGAATCAGGCTGCGGCAAAACCACTCTAGGGCGAAGTATATTACGCCTTATAGAACCCAACAATGGAAAAATTTTATATAAAGGCACTGATATAAGAGAATTAAAGCCTAATAAGATGCGCCAATTGCGAAAAGAAATACAAATTGTTTTTCAGGACCCTTATTCTTCTTTAAATCCAAGAATTACTATAGGCAAAGCTATTATGGAACCTATGATTGTTCACAATCTTTATAAAAACAAAAAAGAACAAAAAAACAGAGTATTGTATTTATTAGATAGAGTTGGGCTTTCAGCCGACTATTTTAATAGATATCCACACGAATTTTCAGGGGGACAGCGACAGCGAATTTGTATTGCAAGAGCCTTAGCATTAAACCCAGAATTAATAATTTGCGACGAATCGGTATCTGCTTTAGACGTATCGGTTCAAGCACAAGTTCTGAATTTACTTAATGAACTAAAAAATGATTTTGGATTTACATATATTTTTATTTCACACGATTTATCAGTTGTAAGATATATGTCGGACCGCATAATTGTTATGAACCAAGGTAAAATATGCGAGATGGAAGAAGCTGATAAACTATTTGAAAACCCAGCTACAGAATACACAAAAAAATTGCTTTTGGCTATTCCTGGAAGGAATTAAAAAAAATAACGATTTTAGAATTACAAACAATAATTATTTTAATCTAAATATATTACATATTAGTCTTTGTTTTTTATCTATAAATTGTAATTTATAAATTTCCTTTTATAAACTATCATAAGTTCGCACCTACCTACCTATTGAAATATTCTTGAAAAAAAATTATGAACATCCGTTGCATCAGTATTCAATTAATTAATAATTACCATGCCAAGCCGTTAAAACCACACAGAATTATTCAAAATGTTCTTGCAGTTTTTTTAAGCCGTGCAAGGAATTCAGCTTTTTTATTTTCAGAAACGTTTATGTGAATACCATCTTTAAGCATAATATAACCACCACGTCCTTTAATATATTGTTTCACATACATAAGATTTATAAGATGTTTGCTATGTACTCTGCAAAAGTTCAAATCAGACAGCAACTTCTCGAACACACTAAGAGTTCGTGAAACAACAATTTCCTTGTTATTATTTAGAAAGAACAACGTATAATTATTATTAGCTTCACATCTTACAATTTCATCAATATTAAAAACAGAAAATCCTTCAATGGTTGGCAAAATAATACGTAGAGGCTTATTGTTAAGAGCATCTTTAAAAACATCATAACGCTCTTCGTTGCCAAATAAACCATATTCTTTGTATTTTTCATAACGTTCAACCGCATTAACCAGTTCAAGGTGATCAATAGGTTTCAAAAGATAATGCAAAGCACTCATTTCAAAAGCTTTAACCGCATACTGATTATGAGCAGTAGTGAAGATAACTTCAAAACTTTTTTGATTAATTCTGTTAAGTACATCAAAACCTTCGCCGTCGGGCAAAGAGATGTCAAGAAAAACTAGTTCAGGATTAACCTCAGTAATAACTTTAACAGCATCTTCAACATTATTGGCAATGCCATTTACTTTAACCTGCGGACAATAAATCTCTAAAAGTTTGCGAAGAGCAACAAGACTTTTTTGCTCATCATCAACAACAACTGTAATAATTTCTTTGTTCATAACAATAATTTTTATCTAATTTCACGATTAATAAAAAAGACTAAATAATAGCAAAATAAATATAATTTATGTAAAAATACAAATAAAA
>CAZDEU010000103.1:0-9990 GCA_964504265.1 uncultured Bacteroidales bacterium | reverse complement strand
TTAGGATTGCAACGCTCGGTAGAAAAATGCAGGAGATTATAATTTGCATTCCGTAAGAATGCATCCTTTCTAATCAATTGATATAAATATTACGCATTGTAAGGGGGGAGCATTCCTACGGAATGTTCAATTTGGCGTTGTACTGTGTTTTCTACCGAGCGTAACATTCCTAACGAAATGTTTTAAAATGGTATCATTTTAAAATCCTATAAAATCCTATAAAAAATGATTTTAAAATATTCAACTATATATCTAAATTCTTAAATTTCTAGTAGTTATAACGAAATCTTGTAGTTAAATTAAAAACTTGAGGTCAGTTGTTCTGAACTTAGTTTTTTTATAAAAAATATTTTATATTTGTAAAATAAAACTATAAAAATTATGAGCACACCTAAAAGAAATAAGAAAAAACCTATGACATCTGAGATGGTTCAAATGGCTAATGCTAAAATTGCGGAGCTTATTTCAAAACAAAATTTTAATAGCATTGAAGAAGCAAATGAATTTCTTAAAAAACATATAAATGGAATTAATGTTGATGAAATGTTTTTTACTCCAGACGAAAATAAAACAGATTCTGAAAAATCGGATGATTTAATTTACGAGGCTTATGAGAGTTCACCATCACAAGGGCTTAAATTAGCTAAAAAGGCTTTAAAATTAAATCCTAATAACATTAGAGCAATAAATTATATAGCTGGGAGAACCAAAGATTTAAATGAGTCAATATCGCTATTTAAACAAGCTATTGCTATTGGCGAAAAACAATTAGGGAAAAAGTATTTTCGCGAAAATAAAGGAAATTTTTGGGGCTTACACGAAACAAGACCTTACATGACAGCCAAATTAAGTCTTGCTAATTGTTTACGTTTATCTAATAAAAATGATGAAGCAATTAAATTATTAAAAGAATTATTAATCTTAAATCCAAACGATAATCAAGGAGCTCGATATTTTTTATCCGGTTTGTTAATATATGAAGAAAAATATGACGAATACCTGAAGTTATATAAATCTTTTAAAGAAGAAACTACTTTTTGGCTCTTTAATTATGCTCTTTTCCTTTATATAACATTAGGTGAAACCAAAGTAACATACAATGTATTAAAAAAAGCTAATAAATGCAATAAATATGTTTTGCAATATTTAGCATTCTCTAAACAATTAGACTCTGTTATGCCCGAATATTATAGTCCAGGAGACGAAAGAGAAGCTGTTTTATATCTTATGGATAATTATCTAATTTGGGCAAAACACAAAGATTCGTTTTATTGGATTTCAAAATTTTTAAAAGAAAATACTTAATTTTTTTTGTATCTAATATCTATTTTTTTTATATATTTGTTTAATTAATATTTTTAAATTTAATCTATTATTATACATTAACCCTAATTATATTATTATGAATAAAAAAAATTTTACTATTATTGTTATTGCATTTTGTTTTATTACATTTTTTAATAGTATAAAAGCACAATACATAACATTTGTCATTGACAATGCAACTCAAACCTATGTTACTGCCATTAATGATTCAAATTTTATAGCAGGTTATTTTGAAGATGGCTCAGGAACTCATGGTTTTATTTTTAACGGTATCGATACTTTTAAAGTTAATTACCCTGGTGCTGCACATACTTATATTTATGGACTGAACAACAATATGGTTGTTGTAGGTTCATATACTAATTCATCAAGCTTGGTTGACCAAGAAGGATTTTCTTATAATCATAAAACTGGTGTTTATAACGACATAACAACGAGCTGGCTTTCGGCAATGGATAATACTATTGCACGAGATATTAACGATAATGATTGCATTATTGGCGATTATAAACAAAGTACTACCCATGTAGCTTTTTCGATGTGTGGTGGCAATAATACTCCTTTCCATTATAATTACAATCCTACTTACGTGTACGGTATTAATAATTACGGCTCTGTTGTAGGATTATGGATAGACGGCTCTAACAGAATAGGGCTTGTTAAACACGGTACTAACTGGACTGAAATTAATTTTCCGGGTGCCACCAAAACTAATCCTACAGGTATTAACGATAAAAATGTTATTGTTGGAGTTTACGATTTGACTAAATCTTTTATCTACGAAAACGGCGTTTTTAAACAACTTAAAAAATATAACGTAAGCGATTTTCAAGTTCGCGATATAAACAACGATGGTTCACTTGCAGGTTATTATAAAGACCCAGCTTCCGGAAAATATTTTGGTTTTTATATGCCCAAGTGGGATATCAAGTTCAGACCTAAACCCAATGGTTGGAAGTTTGGTAATGGCTCTGATAATATCTGGCCTCAAGCATGGTATAACAAATTTGATTATTCTAAAGACCCATATTTAGGAGGCGATGCTGTTTTTCCTCCTAAAACAAGAAATCCTCTTACTTTATTTGAAAGCAAATTATTCCCCGACTGGCCTCTGTTTGTAGATGTTTTTGGTGAGTCTTCCTGCTATATAGGCTCAGGTCCTTACAAAGTTTTTAGAGGTGCTACTGTTCTTAAATGGAAAAAACTTGCTAAAAACTGGGGTGGTTCTTGCTTTGGCTTTGTGCAAACTTCTTATATGGTTTGGGATAGTATTCAACTGTTTAAAGAGTTCTTCCCCAAAACAGGTCCATGGATTTCTGATAAATTATACGATTTACCTTTAAACGAACATAATCGAAAAAGTATTAATTATATGATGGTTTCGCAAATGCGCAAACAATTGCTTACCTATTACACAGCCCTTTGGGGTAAAGGACCAGTTTATACACTACAACAAACTAAAAAAATGATGAGCGACACCACCAGCAATGATTACAGAGGTATTGCTATGTGGAATACCAACGGACCAGGTGGACATATTGTTAATCCTTATAAAATACTCATCGACTCGATTGACCAAAATATCGAATATATTTATGTTTACGACAATAATATGCCTAACGACACTACACGAAAAATTACTATCAAGAAAAATGAGAATAAATGGTATTACAATGTTTCACCTAATGCTAATGCTCAAGCATCTCAATGGGGCGGTAATAATGCAACCTACGGCTTATTACTATCGTGGAAAAGTAGCGATTTTTATTCTAAACCTGAAACTGATTCGATATGGTATAAAACCTCTCATATCGAAATTTATCCTACAGTAAACTCCAATACTTTAATTACTTCTTCTGCCGCTGATTCTATAGGCTATGTTAATGGAAAATTAATAAATAATACTATTGATGCCCAGCCTATGTTTTATTTTAACAGTAACGACCCTGAACCTTACGGCTACTTGCTCCCCGAAAAACCTTATTCTGTTTTGATGCAGAATTATACTGATACTTACGTTGATCTTACGGTTGCTAATAGCGGTAAAATATTTTCTTATAACAGAAATGATGGAGATTTGGCTGATAAGGATATTTTTAATGTTGGTACTCATTTTTCTGTTGTTAATCCTAATAATATAAATAAAATATTTAATCTTGAAACATACAATAATAGTCCTACTGACGAAATGAATGTGTTTCTCGGAAATATTGGCGTTTCTGCTTATAAAGATATTTCGTTTAGATGGCTTACCAATAATGCTCTCGAAGTTATTAACAACAGTACGGCAACTACATACGACCTCGAACTGCGTTATGCCTCTTCAAATGGCGAATTTAATTTTAAAAATGATGATATAGCCTTTGATGCTAATACAACCCACATAATTACTCCCGACTGGAATAATCTTAATAATCAGGATGTTACTATTTATATTGATAATGGTAATAATGGAGCTAATGACGATACTCTTGATTTTGCTAATGAATTAGCTTCAAAGATTTTAATTTCTGATTATCAATTTGATATTTCTTCGACTGCTTTAGTCGACACTATTCATATTACTAATACAGGTGGAGGAACGCTTACATGGAACGCTGCAAGTAATCAAACATCGTGGCTTAATATTATAAGCGGTAGTACAGGTGCAAATTCTGGAAAGATTATTCTCAGCATTAATGCAAATACAGGCTCTTCGCGTAGCGGTCAAATTACAATTACAGCCACTGGGGCTGTTAATACTCCTGTAGTTGTTGATGTAAAACAAAATGGACTTTTATCTTCGCCAGCCAATCTTATTGCAAGTGATGGTGAGCATTATGATGCAGTACATTTAAACTGGGATGCTGTTGCAGGTGCTACTCATTATAAAGTTTACAGAAGTAGTGTTGCAGGTAGCTTGGGGAGTGATATTTCGGGTTGGATAAGCAATAATAATTATGTTGACAATACTGCTGGCGAAGGAGAATTATATTATTATTCGATTACTGCAGCTCAATCGTCTTCTGGTTTAAACCAAACCGCTTTCAGCGAACAAGATGAAGGTTGGAGACTTTGTTTTAATGCTGATTTTAGTTTTAATAATACTTGTACAGGTTTGCCTGTTTTATTTGAAGAAAAAAGTAATGCTCATAATAATGTTTGGTATTTATGGGATATCGACAATAATGGAAGTATTGACTACGAAGGCAATGAATTTACCCATAATTTTACTTCAGCCGCTAATGTTGATGTTACATTATATATAACTGATAGCTTATTATGCAGCAAATCTATTACTAAAACTGTTAATGTACTCCCTTTCCCTATTACTAATTTACCTGATGATACAACTATTTGCCATTATGACATAATAACACTTAATGCCCCTGCTGGATATGATTCTTATTATTGGTCAGATGGTACAAGCGGCAACAGCATAACTGTTTCACATCCCGCTTATAATATTGGTGATAATTATATTTATTTACAACTAACTAACTCAAACGGTTGCACTACAATTGATACTACTGTTGTTAATATTAATACCTGCGGTGATGTTCCAGTATTTGATGAAAATAAGTTTAATTTAAATATTTACCCAAATCCGTCTAATAGCATCGTTAATATTGAAGTTAACGGACTTGCAGGCATTACTGATATTAATATTTTTAACATAAACGGGCAACAGGTATTGTATGAATATGTTAATACTGTTACATCAAATTGGGTAAGGCATTTTGATTTAAAATTATTGCCCAAAGGATTGTATTTTGTAAGAATTATTAATAAAGATAAAGCAGAAACAAGAAAATTGATATTGTATTAATAATTTGAAATTTAAATTATATATAAAATACAATTAAAATTAATGCAGCAATCAGTCAAAAAAATCATAAGCATAAAAAAGGACAAACTGGTGCAAGTATAAACTGCATAAGCTTTACAAATATGCAAAAAAGCAATATTACGACAGGCTTTAGCAAATAGCACTTAGTACAAAGTAACCAAAGCCTGTCGAGTATTACTTTACTTAAAAAGATAAATGTTGTATTAATAGTATAAAGCTAACAACAAAAGAACACTAATGATAAAACAAAAATTTCTATTCGTATTCTTTAAGAATATCTTTTACACCATCTGGTGAAACTCTGCCGTAAACTTTGTCTCCTATAGAAACTACCGGAGCAAGTCCGCAAGCGCCAACGCATCTAAGGCAACTTATTGAGAATTTTCCATCAGTTGTTGTTTCACCAACCTGAATGTTTAAAGCACGTTTAAATTCATCAAGAACTTTTTCAGCACCTCTAACGTAACAGGCAGTACCAAGACATATACTAATAGGATGTTGTCCTTTGGGTTTCATTGTAAAAAATGAATAAAAAGAAACAACACCATAAACCTTAGCAAGTGAAATATTAAGTTCGTGTGCAATAACTTCTTGAACTTCGGCTGGTAAATAGCCGAAAATCGACTGAGCTTTATGCAGAACATTAATTAATTCACCTTCATCGTTATTAAATTGTTTGCAAACATCTTTTAACTGAGCTACTTGCTCATCATTTAATTTTATTTTTATGTGTGACATAATAAGGTCCTTTCTTTTTAAATTCAGTCAATTATTACTTCATTGGTACGGTCAAAATAATGAGTATGCAACAGATGATGAGATTTTTCGCTCATAGGTTTGCCAAGAAATTCTTCATATAATCTAATAATATCAGGATTTTCATGAGATTTTCTGATAGGTTTGCCTGCATCTTCACGATAAATAGCCATTTGTCTTGCTTTCAAAATTTTAAAGTCACCGTGATGATATGGTTGCCCGCCACCACCAATACAGCCACCGGGACAAGCCATAATTTCAATTGCATGGAACTGAGATTTGCCAGATTTGACATCTTCTAACAATTTTCTTGCATTACCTAATCCATGAGCAATTCCAATATTTATAGGCAGTCCGTTAAAATCAATAGTGGCTTGTCTAACACTTTCAAGTCCTCTGAGTTCTTCAAAATCAATCTTTTCTAATTTTTTGCCAGTTTGAACCTCATAAGCTGTACGAACAGCAGCTTCAATAACACCTCCTGTTGTGCCAAAAATAACACCAGCACCAGTTGATTCGCCTAATGGGCTGTCGAAATCTTGGTCAGGCAATGAGTTGAAATCAATATTTGTTTGTTTTATCAAATGTGCAAGTTCCCTAGTTGAAATACTATAATCAACATCAGGGTTACTATCTTTAGCAAACTCAGGGCGAGTACATTCATATTTCTTAGCTAAACATGGCATGATAGATACAACAACAAGGTCTTCTCTTTTAACGCCAATTTTTTCAGCGAAATAACTTTTAGCAATGGCACCGAACATTTGCTGAGGAGATTTAGCAGTAGAAGGAATGTCGAGCATATCAGGAAAATTATGTTCAAAGAACTTAACCCAAGCAGGGCAGCATGAAGTTAATATAGGCAATTTAACAGTTTTATCACCTTCGAGGAAACGAGTTAATCTGTCTAATAATTCAGTACCTTCTTCCATGATAGTAAGGTCTGCAGCGAAATCAGTATCAAATATATAATCAAAACCAAGTTGACGAAGTGCAGAAGCCATTTTTCCAGTAACAAGAGTACCAGGTTCTAATCCAAATTCTTCACCTAAAGCAGCACGAACAGCAGGGGCTGTTTGTACAACAACAGTTTTTGTTGGGTCAGCCAAAGCTCTAACAACAGAACGAGTATGGTCAACTTCTGTTAAAGCTCCAGTAGGACAAACAGAAACACATTGACCGCAATAAGTACAAACCGAATGATCTAAATTCATTTCAAAAGCAGGAGCAACTACAGCATCAAAACCTCTGTTAATTGCCGAAAGAGCTCCAACAGTTTGAATTTCATTACACATCATTTCGCATCTTCTGCACATAATACATTTATCAATATCACGTATAATAGCGGGAGAAGTATCTTTACGATATGTTGATTTAACACCCTGATAATGAATTTCTCTTATTCCTAATTTTTGTGCAAGAGTTTGTAATTCGCAATTTCCCGATTTGGGACAAATAAGACAGTCGGCTGGGTGATCCGATAAAATCAGTTCCATAACAGTACGTCTTGCGTTTAACACTCTTACAGTATGAGTCTTAACAACCATACCTTCAGTACAAACAGTAACGCAAGAAGGAGCAAGATTGCGTCTGCCTTCAACTTCAACAACACAAATTCTGCAACCACCAGGTTTATTTTCAATATTCATATCGCCCATATTGAAATAACATAATGTAGGAATTTCAATACCTATTTGACGGGCAGCCTGAAGAATAGTAGTACCTTTTTCTACTTCAACAGTTTTATTATCAATAACTAATTTAATTTTTTCCATATAATGATTCTCCCTTATTTAATGCTGATAGCGTTGAATTTACATTTTTCCATACAAACGCCGCATTTGATACAAATATCTTGATTAATAAAATGAACTTCTTTTCTTTCGCCTGAAATAGCGTTAACTGGGCAATTTCTGGCGCAAGCAGTACATCCAACACACATTTCAGGTTCAATTACATACTTCATCATAGATTTGCAAACTCCTGCTCTACATTTATGTTCATTAACATGCTCAAGATATTCATCCCAAAAGTTATCCATTGTAGAAAGCACAGGGTTTGGCGAAGTTTGTCCCAGTCCGCATAAAGAAGTGTCTTTGATAACACTGCTTAAATTACGAAGGTTTTCGAGGTCTTCGGTAGTTCCTTTGCCTGCTGTAATTTTATCAAGTATTTCAAATAATCTTTTATTCCCAATACGACAAGGCGAACATTTACCACACGATTCTTCGCAAGTAAATTCAAGATAGAAACGAGCAACAGAAACCATACAATCGTCTTCGTCCATAACAATCATACCGCCAGAACCCATCATAGAGCCAGCTTTTATAAGATTATCATAGTCAATAGGGGTATCAAGATGTTTTTTAGTCAGACAGCCACCCGAAGGTCCGCCAGTTTGAACAGCTTTAAATTCTTTGCCATCTTTAATACCACCACCAATTTCGTAGATTACTTCACGCAAAGTAGTTCCCATAGGAACTTCAATAAGTCCAACGTTATTTATTTTTCCTGCAAGAGCAAAAACTTTTGTACCTTTTGATTTTTCGTTTCCAATTTTATTAAACCAATTTTTACCTTTATTAAAAATAACAGGAACACAGGCAAATGTTTCAACATTATTAACATTTGTAGGTTTCCCTTTGTATCCAGATTCAGCGGGGAATGGTGGTTTAACTGTAGGTTCACCTCTTAATCCTTCCATAGAATGAATAAGAGCAGTTTCTTCGCCACAAACAAAAGCACCAGCGCCATAACGAAGTTCAATATCGAAATTAAAATCTGAACCTATTATATTATTTCCTAAAAAACCATATTCGCGAGCTTGAGATATTGCTGTAAACAAGCGTTTTATCGCAAGAGGATATTCAGCACGAATGTATATAAGTCCTTTTTCAGCTCCTATACATCTACCGCAAATAGCCATTGCTTCAAGAACTGAATGAGGGTCGCCTTCAAGAATAGACCTGTCCATAAAAGCACCTGGGTCACCTTCGTCAGCATTACATACAACATATTTAACATCAGCTTTATTTTTGCTTGCAATCTGCCATTTAAGTCCTGTAGGGAAACCACCACCGCCTCTGCCTCTAAGACCTGAATCAATAATTTCCTGAACAGCCTGCTCTGGTGTCATTTCATAAAGAACTTTGTACAAAGCATCATAACCTTGTTCAGAAATATATTCATCAATATTTTCAGGATTAATAACACCACAATTTCTAAGAGCAATTCTTATTTGCTTACGTTTTGAACTTTTTTCAGGTTTAGCTTCTGAAGGTGATAGAATAAGTCTTTCAACAGGTTTGCCATTAATAATATGGCTTTCAATAATTTCTTTAATATCGCTAGTTTTGACGCTGCCGTAATAAATATCGTCAGGCATAACGCTTATTATTGGTCCTTTAGCACATAAGCCGAAGCAACCAGTTTTAATAACTTGAATTTCGTTATTAAGATTAAATTTAGATAGTTCTTCTTTAAGACAAACTGTTAGATCTTCCTTGCCATGTTGTGTACAGGTACTACCACCGCAAACGAGCAAATTCATTCTGTAATTTTTCATTATAATCCCTCCTGTTTTTTAAATTTTTTCATAATTAAGGGGTAGTAATCCGTCGACTAATTCACCTGTTTTGATGTATTTTTCAATAATTTGGTCGGCTTTTTTTATGTCGACATACCCAAAAACGCGAGGTGGTTTACCTGCCAAACTAACTTCAATAGTAGGTTCAGCAAAACAATAGCCCATACATCCGGTAGGGATAATATTAGCTGTTATTCCTCTTTTTTCGAGTTCTTCGTTAAAAAAATCCAGTACTTGTTTTGAGCCAGAGGCAATACTACATGTAGCCATTGCTATTCTAATCTCAACATTTGATTTTTTCAAGGCAGCATTTTTTGCTTCAAGCAAATCAGCCTTTAACTTCCGGAAATCATCCGGTGATTTTAGCTTTGCCATAATTTATATTTTTTATTATTTCAGAATAAATTCTTTTGCAAAAGTATAAAGTGTAAAATTAAAAAACAAGTTTTATTGTGAAAAAATTAACATTGTTATAAAAATAACACAAAATTTT
>CAZDEU010000102.1:0-10171 GCA_964504265.1 uncultured Bacteroidales bacterium | reverse complement strand
AACTTTACAAACTTTATAAACTTTATAAACTTCATAAACTTACACAAACATCTTCAACCCATCAAACACTTCCTTAACTGGAAAGCCCATAACATTAACAAAAGAGCCCTCTACTCTTCTTATACAAGTATGCCCAATCCATTCCTGAACACCATAAGCACCGGCTTTATCATAAGGAGCATAATTAGCAAGATAAAAATCTATTTCGTCAGCCGCCATTTCTTTGAAAAAAACCTTTGTTGTAACAGTAAATGTTAAATTTTTAGTTTTCGATTTAAGGTAAACGCCAGTAATAACCTCGTGCATATTGCCCGATAGCTTTTTCAATATTATTCGTGCATCAGCTTCATCTTTAGGTTTTGACAAAACTTCATTGTTTAACCAAACAATAGTATCGGCCGATATAACAACAGTATTATCGGGATACTTTCCAATATCAATTACATCTGATTTCAATTTGCATAAAAATAATGCTATTTGGTCGGCTTTTAAACTGTGCTGATATTCTTCTTTTACCTTTGGTATAACAACTGAAAACTTAACACCCGACTCACTCAAAAGCTGATGACGACGCGGTGAACCTGAAGCTAAAACAATATTTAAATGTTTGAATAATGGATAGTAGTTTTGCATTTTAAAATTCCAGATAAAATACCTGCATCGACAATATACCTGCAAGCATTAATATTTTTGTTATAGTACTTATAAATGTATAATCTTTTTTTGCTTTAGCTTTATTGACTAAATAAATCAAATAAAATAAAAGAGCCTGAACAGGGAAAACTAGGTACCAAAATACTATATGCAAGCCCTTGTAATATAATATATACTGAGCATAAGCCAACAAAAGAATACATAAAACAATAATAAGTGTTAAAAATAATGAAGTCTTTTTTACACCCGATACAATAGGAATTGTACGGCATTTATATAAGGTATCGCCTTTAATATCTTCAATGTCTTTAACTATTTCGCGTAACATTGAAACCAAAAAAGCAAATATTACATAACCCCAAAGTAAAAAGTACAAAGGTCGATTAGCCTGACCCGCAAGCAAAATCATTCCATCAGACTTTAAAGCAAAAAATTCGTAAAGCCAAACCATCAATACTACAAATGATGTTAATAAGGAAACTACAATATTTCCTACTAAATAAAGTCTTTTATATTTTAAAGAGTAAAAAAATAAGATAAAAGGCACAACTAATTGAATACCAACCAATTTAATTGAACCTATTACTATTGCAACATAAAGCCCAGATACAAAAGCTATTATATTAAAAACTGTATGCAAAAGCATAGCTTTGCGAACAGGAATGTGGCGACCAAGTATAATATTGCCATCGCGGTTTACTCTATCAATCCGCAAATCGAAATAATCGTTAATAATATAACCTGCCGAAGCAATTAGTACAGTTGATAATACTAACATAGCAAATGCAAAATTGCTAATACCCGAAACCATACCACCCGACTCAATAAATGGCATAATGATAAAATACCTTACCATATACATTGTTAATATTATCATAACAAGGTTGGGAAGCCTTAACAGCTTTACATAAGCTTTTATTTTTGACATATTTAAATATATATTAATCTATAATATTATTTTTTTAAAAAACATCATTATTGCAAATTTATTACTTATAAATTTACTTTATTAAGTATTTTTTGAAAAAAAAAATCACCAAGTAAAGGCATTTTTATTCATCCATTTACCGTGTATTTTCATAACCTGCTCAATAACATCACGCACGCAACCTTCTCCTCCTTTATAAGGAGAAATATATTTTGAAATTTTTTTTATTTCTTCGGCAGCATCAGCAGGGCAAGTAGCAAGCCCACAATGCATCATAACTTCATAATCAGGAATATCATCGCCCATAAATAAAACGTTATCTGAATGTAGATTATGCTCTGCTATATAATCTTTAAAAACAGAAAGTTTATCATAAGTGCCCAAAAAAACATCATTTATCCCAATTTCATTAAGTCTTGCCTTAATTAATGGCGAACGTCCTCCTGTTATAACAGCTATTTTATATTCTTCGCGGGCAGCAAACTGTATAGCATAACCGTCTTTTACGAAACCTGTTCTAAGTTGTTCAGCCTGACTTAAAAAGATAACCTTGCCGTTTGTTAGCACTCCATCATAATCAAAAATAAATGTATTTATCTTATGAAGTTGTTCTTTGTAATGTATCATAAAGTTTTTATAATGAAAATATTTGTAATAAATTTCAAAAATACTAATATATTTGTAAATATAAAAAAATTGAATTTTTTTAATGTCTTGGGTTATTGTAATTTGTAGTCGTGTACAATAATTATAAAAGATTTATTCAGTTAATAATAATGTTTAGATTATAAATATATATTAAATTTTATCTAATTTATAAGCAATAATTTGCATTGTATTTTTATTTTTTCAAAAAAAATATTTTAAAATTATTTCATAATTTTTATTCTTTTATAATGTTATTAATTATATCTTTGCCGTTATGTATTATTTTTCATATCGTTAATTTAACTAAAACAATTTTATTATGAACAATGCAATTTATAATTTTACAAAGCCTGAAAATGAAAAAATATTGGAGTATTTGCCAGGTAGTAGTGAAAGAGTTAAACTTGAAAAAGAGCTTAAAAACGTATCATCTGAACAGCCTGATATTCCTATTATAATAGCAGGCAAAGAATTTCGTACAGGCAATATAGGTAAAGTTACTATGCCTCACGATTTTAATCATGTACTTGCTACTTACCATATTGCTTCTGAAAAAGAAATTAAAATGGCTATTAATGCAGCTCTTGAAGCTAAAGAACAATGGTCTAATCTTTCATGGATTGAAAGAACATCAATTTTTATGAAAATTGCTGAATTAATAGCTCAAAAGTATCGTTCTCGTTTTAGTGCAATTACAATGCTGGGGCAAAGCAAAAATTGCTATCAATCTGAAATTGATGCAATTTGCGAAACAGTTGACTTTTTAAGGTTTAATTCTTTTTTTATATCGAATATTTATGATGAACAACCTGCTATTGAGAAAAATGTTATTAATAGATTAGAATACAGACCACTCGAAGGTTTTGTTTTTGCAATTTCTCCTTTTAATTTTACTGCAATAGCAGCTAATCTGAATACTTCAGTAGCAGTTATGGGAAATACAACAGTTTGGAAACCTGCCACTACAGCATTATTATCGGGTTATGAACTTATGAAAATTTATAAAGAAGCTGGTTTGCCTGATGGAGTTATCAATTTTGTACCAGGCTCAGGTTCGGTTATAGCAAATATAGCTTTACAAAATAAAAATTTAGCAGGTATCCATTTTACAGGTTCTACTGATACCTTTTATAGTTTATGGAATAAAGTAAATGAAAATATCAGAAATTATAAATCATTCCCTCGTTTAGTTGGCGAAACTGGTGGTAAAGATTTTATTTTCGTTCATAATTCAGCTAATACTGAAGAAGTTGCTACAGCAATTGTTCGTGGAGCTTATGAATATCAAGGGCAAAAATGCTCTGCAGCTTCAAGGGCTTATATTCCTGAATCTATTTGGCTAAAAATAAAATCTTTGGTTATTGATATGATTAATGATATTAAAGTAGGTGATGTACGCGACTTCGATAATTTTGTTAACGCTGTTATTGACCAAAAATCATATAATAACATTATGAAATATATTGATTTAACTAAAAAATCTAATGATGCAAAAATCCTTGCCGGCGGTACTGGTGATAATTCTGTTGGATGGTTTATAAATCCTACTTTAATTGAAACCACCAACCCTCATTTTATTACAATGGAAGAAGAAATATTTGGACCAGTAATGACAGTGTATGTTTATCCTGATAATAAATTCGATGAAACTTTAGAATTATGCGACCAAACTTCACCTTATGCTTTAACAGGTTCAATATTCGGAACCGACAGATACGAAATGATGAAAGCCTGCAGGAAACTAAGATATGCAGCCGGTAATTTTTACTTTAATGATAAACCTACCGGTGCAATGGTTGGTCAACAGCCTTTTGGCGGAGCTAGAGTTTCAGGTACTAACGATAAAGCAGGTAGTTATCTGAATTTACTACGCTGGGTTAATCCACGAACTATAAAAGAGACTTTACTTCCAGCTACTAATTATAAATATTCTTATATGAAGTAATTAATAATTAAGATTAATCAATTTTAGCATAATGTTTCATGAATTGAACTCTCTCGAAAGCGGCTGGATTAACAGCTTTATCGAAGCTCATTTTGCCTCTAAAATCTTCAATTCCTTTATAATTATGCTTAATCATAAAGTCATTCAGATTATCTTTCATTGAAGAAATAATTTCAAAACCATTTTTATAAATAGTAGAACATATCTGAACGGCTTTTGCACCTGCAAGAATTTGTTTAACAACACCATTACCATCGTGAACTCCAGTAGATGAGGCAATATCGCAATTAACCCTGTCCGACATCAAGGCGGTCCATCGCAATGATGTGCTTATTTCATGAGGTGTAGAAAGCATATTAGCTGAAACAACTTCAAAAGTATTTAAATCAAAATCGGGCGAATAAAATCTGTTAAAAAGCACTAAACCTTGTATACCTTCCCACGATAATTTGGTAATAAATTTTGCTAATCCCGAAAAATTGCTTCCCATTTTAACAGCAATAGGAATACTAACTTCTTTTTTAACAGCACGAATAATATCAAAATGGGTTTGTTCAACTTGTTCAGCATCTAAATCAGGATCTGATGGAAGAATTAAAATATTAAGTTCTAAAGCATCGGCACCAGCATCTTCAATTTTTTTTGCAAAAGATGTCCATTGATTTGTGCTTGTACAATTTACACTAGCAATAACTGGAATAGAAAGAGATTTCTTAGCATCCGAAATAAGTTTCAGATACACATCAAGATGATTGTGCATAGCATAATTTCTGATATAGTCGTCAGCTTCAGGATAAAGTTGCCCCTGCCCTATCTCATCAACACTAGCCGATACTTCATATCTTATTTGTTCTTCAAATAACGATTTAAGCACTACTGCACCAGCACCTGCTTTTTCTAGAGAAATTAAATTATCTAAATTTTTTGTAAGTCCAGAACTACTCACAATAATTGGATTATTTAGTTTAAATCCAAGATAGGAAGTATTAAAATTTATTGACATTCTAAAGTTTTTAAATATTATTATACAAATATAAATAAACTTATTATTTGCAAATTATTTATAATTAATTTTTAATTTTCTAAATAAAGAATTATCATTAATAACTTCAAGAGCTTTAATAAAGCCATCATCATTTATATTATAGACCTGATAAAAACTGTTGATATCCCATAAACTTCGAGCTATATAGGCTTTTATTTGTTCTTTAATAAATTTTTCAGAGGTTTTAAAACCTTCTTCATCTTTTTTTACACCTGCTTTATCGGCAAAATCAAAAAATTTATTAATAAAATTTTCTGTAATTTCAAATTTCTTAATATAATTATTAACATCTTTATAAACATTTAATAATGAATCTCTGTTATCGTTGACAAAGCTCAGTGTATACTGATAAATCAAGCCTTTACGAACTAAATCAGTAAAATATTTTGAATTACCAGTAGTATCAATAGGTATAAAAATATCGGGCATAATACCACCGCCGCCATAAACAATACGTTTACCAGCAGTAAAATATTTAAGAGAATCGGGGAAATGAATGCTGTCGGGGTGAATAAGTTCTCCTTTTTTAAAACGTTTGTCAAGGTCGGCATTATATTGATCTATACCATCATCATAAGGCTTTTGAATAAAACGGCCAGTAGGAGTATGATAGCGAGCAGTAGTAAGTCTTATAACAGAACCATCTGTCAAATTGATAGGTGTTTGCACTAAACCCTTACCAAAC
Organism: uncultured Bacteroidales bacterium; assembly: GCA_964504265.1. Classification (GTDB taxonomy): domain Bacteria; phylum Bacteroidota; class Bacteroidia; order Bacteroidales; family JAKIYJ01; genus JAKIYJ01. The sequence continues at coordinate 4,266 of CAZDEU010000102.1, read as the reverse complement.
GAACGTCTTCCAATTATAATACCTCTATCCCAATCTTGAACAGCACCTGAAACAATTTCGCTTGCTGATGCTGAACCCTCATTAATCAAAACAACTAACTTACCCGTCTCAAAATTACCTCTTTTTGTCGCAACAAAATCTCTTCGTTGGCTTGCTTTCCCTTCTGTATAAACTATCATTTTCCCATCCTGTAAAAATTCATCAGCTAAAGAAATAGCAATATTAAGGTAACCACCCGAATTATATCTTAAATCTAATATTAGATTTTTCATACCTTGTTTTTGCAATTCGTTAAGAGCCTTATAAAATTCATCCATTGTAGATTCAGCAAACCTGCTTAATTTAATATAACCAACATTAGATGAAGCCATATAAGAAGCATCTAAGCTAAAAATTGGAATTTTATCTCTAGTAATTTCAAAATCAAGTAATTCTTTATAACCTCTTCTGTAAATACTTACAAGCACTTTACTTCCTTTAGGTCCTCTAAGTTGTTTCATTACAAACGAATTTGTAACCTTTTTGCCTGTAGCATTAGCACTATCTATTTTCACAATTCTATCGCCTGGCATAATGCCCAATTTTTCGGAAGGACCACCAGGAATAGCCGACACAACCATAATTGTATCTTTCATAATATTAAACTCAACACCTATTCCTGTAAAGCTACCAGCAAGTGGTTCATTAGCTTTTCTGAGTTCTTCGCCTGAAAGATAAACTGAGTGAGGGTCTAATTCTTTAAGCATAGCAACAATACCTGCTTCAACAATTTTTTTAGCATTAACAGTATCAACATATCTATTATATATATGATTTAAAGTAATCATCAACTTATTTTCTTCAGCTCTAAAATTACTACTTTGGGAATATAATATTGAAGATTTAGCACTTATTAATAAACAAACTGTAATTATTAAACTCTTAATTTTAATATTCATAAAATCCATTATTTTTAAAAAAATCAAAAATGCAAAGTTATTATTTTTTAATAATAACGTTTACGAATTGGTTTAAATATTCAATTTGTGTATTTTTACATATTCAAATAAAATCATCAAAATTGGACGCGAAAGAAAGCTATAATCTCAGAAGACTTTTATTCCCTCTTTTTTTATTAATTATTGTATGGTTAATAAAAATATGGGAGCTGCTAAATAATGTAAATTTAACAAATTTGGGAGTTTTTCCAGGTAAAATTTCAGGATTAAAAGGAATTTTATTTTCACCTCTCATACATTCCGATATTGCACATTTATCGGCTAATTCAATACCTTTATTTGTATTAACAGGCGGTTTATTCTATTTTTACAGAGCTATTGCTTGGCAAACATTTTTGCTGAATTATTTTTTATGTGGTTTTTGGCTTTGGTTTATAGGGCGACCATCGTATCATATTGGTGCAAGCGGAATTATATACGGATTAACTGCATTCTTATTTTTTAGTGGTTTTTTTCGCCGCGACAATCGTTTAATGGCTTTTTCTATGTTAATTCTATTCCTTTATGGCGGTATGATATGGGGCGTTTTCCCTTATTTTTTCCCAAATCAAAATATTTCTTTTGAAGCACATTTAACAGGTCTTATTTCAGGAATTGTTCTTTCAATATTTTTCAAAAATAAAGGACCTCAAAGAAAAAAATACAGTTGGGAATTTGAAGAAGAGGATGACGAAAACGATATTGATAATGCAAAAGAAATCGATTTAAATTCTTAATTATTAGATAATTGAGAACTATATACCTTACAAATTAGCATTAAACGTTTATTTAGTCTTTATATAAATTTCTATTAATTCAAAAAATACCTTTTGAATATTCAAATGTATTTATATTTTTGAACTCTAATTGTGAAATAATTAACAATTAACTTACTTATTTATAAACCATTTAAATTTTAAAACAATGTCGAATACAGAAATTTTAGTTAAAGAACTAAGTGAGAAGTATGGCAAAAACAGAAACAGTTTAATGCCAGTACTTCAGGGGGTTGTTCAAAAAGAAAGATACCTTTCAGAAGATGCTATGGTTGCTATAGCTCGCGAGTTAGACCTCTCAGCCGCAGAGGTTTACGGTACTGCATCTTTTTACACTTTCTTAGATACAGTACCACGCGGCAAAAACATCATCAGAGTTTGCAAAACTATTACTTGCCACATGAAAGGCAAGGATGAAATCATTAAAACCCTTGAAAATCTTCTTAATATTAAGATAGGAGAAACAACTCACGACAAAGAATTTACCTTGCTTACAGCAAATTGCCTTGGATGGTGTCATAAAGGACCGGTTATGCTTGTCAACGATGAAGTTTATCCTGAACTTACACCCGAAAAAGCAGTCGAAATTGTTAATTCGTACATAAAAACTACAAAATAAATTTATTGTATAATAATACAAAATATAATATAACATGGAAACTAATTTAAGAAAAGTTGATTTGATTTTCGGTGAATACTCAACCGAAAAATATAAAATTCTGGAAAAATGTGTTAATATGTCATCTGATGACATTATTAATGAAATTTTAGACTCAGGTCTGAAAGGCCGAGGTGGTGCAGGCTTCCCTACCGGGCTTAAATGGAAATATACAAAAAATCAGGATGCTGACGAAAGGTTCGTAGTATGCAATGCCGACGAAGGCGAGCCTGGTACATTCAAAGACAGAGAAATCCTCGACAAAGTTCCAAGAAAAGTATTCTCAGGTATGGCTATCTGTGGTAAAGCTATTGGTGCTAAAAAAGGATTCTTATATTTAAGAGGTGAATATACTTTTTTGCTACCTTCACTCTATAAAGAACTTGACATTTACAATGAACATGCTAAAAAATTTGGACTTGATTTTACTATTGAAATAAGAAAAGGTAGCGGTGCTTATATATGTGGCGAAGAATCTGCTTTATTTGAATCAATAGAAGGCAAAAGAGGCGAACCTCGCAATAAACCTCCTTATCCTACTGTTGCAGGTCTATTCAGCAAACCAACTGTTATTAATAATGTTGAAACCTTTGTTTCAACTGTAATGATAATGAAACATGGAGCTGATACTTACAAAAAACTTGGTACTACTGACTCAAGAGGTTCCAAACTTTTTTCTGTATCAGGCGACACCCCAATACCTGGTATTTATGAGCTTGAACTCGGTATGCTACTCTCCGATTTTGTTAACGAATTTGGTGATGGAGATGCTAAAGCTGTTCAAGTAGGTGGTGCATCAGGCCATTGTGTTCCGAGAAAGAAATTTAATGATACTATTATTGGTTTTGAAGGTATACCTACAGGAGGAGCTATGATGATTTTTAATAGCTCAAGGTCGATGTATAATGTGCTACACGATTATTTAGAATTTTTTACTGAAGAATCGTGTGGACAATGTACACCTTGTAGAGTTGGTTGCCAACAATTATTAAAAGGTATTGAAGCTGTAAAAAAAGGAGATAAAAAGGCAGATTACCTCGATGAACTTAAAAAACTTGCAGGTACTATGAAAATTGCAGCTAAATGTGGGCTTGGTCAATCTCTCGCAAACCCATTCAATTCAATTGTAGACAATTTCAAAGAAGAAATTATTTATTAATCTAAAATATTAAATAAAATGAGCAAATACAGAATAAATTTAAAAATTAATGATATACCAGTTACCGTTGATGAAGGTACAACTATACTTGATGCCGCAAAACAACTGAATTTTAAAATTCCAACTTTATGCCATCACCCTGATTTAAGCGTAGCTGGTAATTGCAGAGTTTGCGTTGTGGAAGTAAAAAACAGCAAGTTGCTTGCTGCCTCTTGTGCTACTCCCGTTAGCGAAGGTATGGAAGTTTATACTAATAGCGAAAAAGTAAGACAATCGCGCAAGCATATTATTGAACTTTTACTCTCGGAGCATAATGCCGATTGTACAAAATGTTACAAAAACGGTTATTGCGAATTGCAAACTTTAGCATGCGAATACAGAGTAGGAGACCACTCTTTTATCGATTTGGTTAAACCTGAAGATAAAATTGTTGATATTTCTTCGCCAAGTATTGTTAAAGACGACAGCAAATGTATTCGTTGCCAACGCTGCGTTAGAACCTGCGAAGAAATACAAGGCGTTGGTGCCCTCGCAGTTATCTGCAAAGGTGAGCATCAAAAAATTTCAACATTCCTTAGCAAACCATTGAATGACGTAGTTTGTACAAACTGCGGTCAATGTATAAACCGTTGCCCAACTGCTGCTTTAACCGAACGTAATTATATTGAGGAAGTATGGACAGCAATTAACGATCCT
>CAZDEU010000101.1:4812-10198 GCA_964504265.1 uncultured Bacteroidales bacterium | reverse complement strand
AAAGCTCAAAAAGTATTTCCACTCCCTTGGCTTAGAGCTTTAAATGTTTTTAAATTGTAATATGTAAAGTCTTTCCTTATTGTTGTTTCAAGCAAAGCTAACTCCAAAAAGATTTTGGCTTCCGCCACTTTTTACATTCTACATTTTATATACTAAGAAGCATAATTTAAAATTAATCCTCATTTTCTGACTTTTTAGCCCTTTTTCTTTCAATTTCGTCGAGAATAATTTTACACATACGAATTGACTTAGGAGTTACTTCAACATACTCATCATCTTTAATATACTCCATAGCTTCTTCGAGCGAAAATTTAACGGGCGGTACTATAACAGTTTTATCGTCAGAGCCTGAAGCTCTCATATTGGTAAGTTTTTTTGTTTTAATAACATTAACAACAATATCGCCCGAACGAGTGTTTTCACCAATTATTTGCCCTGCATAAACATCTTCGTTAGGATAAATAAAAAATTTACCTCTATCTTGAAGTTTATCTATAGAATAAGCAATAGCAGTACCTGTAGCCATCGCAATAAGAGAGCCATTAGTACGACTTTGTATTTCACCTTTCCAAGGCTCATAGCCTTTAAAACGATGAGATATAACAGCTTCTCCTTCAGTTGCTGTTAATACAGGATTAATTAATCCGATAAGCCCACGGGCAGGAATGCTAAACTCAAGTGAAATACGATCGTTTCGGGTTTCAATCTTTTCAATATCACCTTTGCGACGACTAACTATTTCTATAACTTTACCTGAAAAATGTTCGGGAACCTGCACATACAACAGTTCAACAGGTTCGTGAACAATACCATTAATTTCTTTCTTAATAACCTGAGGCTGACCAAGTTGCATTTCATAGCCTTCGCGTCGCATTGTTTCAACTAAAATAGAAAGATGCAAAATACCGCGACCATAAACAATAAATTTTTCGGGCGAATTAGTTTCTTCAATTTTTAATGCAAGATTTTTTTCAATTTCTTTATACAACCTATCGCGTAAATGACGAGAAGTAACATAAATGCCCTCTCGTCCTGCAAAAGGAGATTTGTTGATAGTAAAAATCATGCTCATTGTAGGTTCGTCAATATTAATAGGTGCTAAAGCTTCAGGAGCTTCAATATCGGCAATTGTGTCACCAATATCAAAATTTTCGGGACCAAATACAGCACATATTTCACCAGCTTTAATCTCTGTTTTAATTTTTTCTTTGCCCAATCCTTCAAAAAGATATAATTCTTTAACTATAGATTTGGAAATAGAACCATCTTTTTTAACCAAAGAAACAGGCATTCCTGCTTTAATAGAGCCTCTTAATATTCTACCTACTGCAATTCTACCTATATAAGAAGAATAATCTAACGAGCTTATTTGGAGTTGCAAATTGCCATGTTCAGGTTTGGGTACAGGTATATGTTCAACAATAATATCAAGTAAATAGCTAATATCGTTGGCAGGAGTACGCCAATCAGCCGCCATCCATCCTTGTTTAGAAGAACCAAAAACAGTTGGAAAATTAAGTTGTTCTTCGCTGGCATCAAGATTAAACATAAGTTCCATAACTGCATCTTGAACTTCATCGGGACTACAATTGGGTTTATCAACTTTATTAATAACAACAACAGGTTTTAAGCCCATTTCAAGAGCTTTTTGCAACACAAAACGAGTTTGAGGCATAGGTCCTTCAAAGGCATCAACCAACAACAAAACACCATCAGCCATATTTAGCACTCTTTCTACTTCGCCACCAAAATCGGAGTGACCAGGTGTATCAATAATATTAATTTTTACTCCTTTATATCTTACCGAAACATTTTTGGAAAGAATAGTAATACCTCTTTCCCTCTCAAGGTCGTTTGAGTCAAGAATTAAATCCTGAACTTCTTTATTTTCTCTGAAAAGTTTTACCTGATGTAAAATTCTATCAACTAAAGTTGTTTTGCCGTGGTCAACGTGAGCTATAATAGCAATATTGCGTAATTCGTACATTAATTTTAAAATTAAAATATATTATTTCAATGCTTTATAATAAAAAATCTTTTATTTATATAAAATATTTGCAATTTCATCTGCAAAATTTTCTGCATCAGGATAAGAAGCAGTAAGTAAAGGTTTAATATCAGAATCAAGCATAGCCTTTTCCGTAGTTTTTCCTATTGCAACAGCATGTATAACATTAAAGTTTATCTTACCACGCATTATCCTTGCAAAATTGTAAACTGCGGAAGGGGATGCAAAGGTAATCAAATTATATGAACCTGAAATAATTTTATCAAATATTTCTTGCGAATAATTAATAATTGGCATTGTATTATATACGTTAATACGTTTTACATTACATACATTTTTAAGATATTCTTCTAAAATATCAGGGGCAAGACAACCAAGAACTAATAAAACATTATCGTTTGATTGAAAAAAATTTTTTTCTATAAATTCCTGTAACATTCCTTTTGCATTGCCATTTTCAGAAATATAAAAGGCTTTAAAACTGTATTTTTCAAGTTCTTTAGCAGTTCCTTCCCCAATAACAATAAATTTTGAATTTATTTTTTTGTAAACATCAGGAAGTATATCAATAATAAAATCGAAAAAATACTTAACTCCATTCTTGCTTGTAAAAATTACATAATTAAATTTTTTGAAATTATTAAGATTAGCTTTAAGAGAAGGATATGAAAGAGGAACAATTTCAATCATAGGAAAATCAATAACTTCAGCTCCTTTTTGTTTTAAAGCAACCGATAAAACATTATCTTCTGATATTGCAGAAGTATTAATAATTATTTTATATGAATTTGACATATATCAATATTCTAAATCTATTTTTTTAGCTTTAATAATAGTACGTTCAGCTAATTTTTTACCAAGTTCATTTGCATTTTTTAAATTATCACTTTCTTTATATTTAATAATTTGATATGTATTATGATTGCCAAGCAAAGTTTCGAGTGTAATTGTATTACTTTGTAAAAAAGCATAAGCTGCAAGAGGCAATTTGCACCCCCCTCCTATCCTTTTCATAAAACTTCTTTCGGCTGTAACAGCAGTTTCTGTTTCAAAATCATTTATACTTCTTAGTAAAGTAAATACCTCGTCGTCATCTTTGCGACATTCAAGTGTAAGCGTAGCCTGCCCAACAGCAGGTATACACTCTTCGATAGACAAATATAATTTTGAATGAACTTCAACACCCAAGCGATTTAACCCTGCCGATGCAAGAACAATAGCATCATATTGTTTATCTCGCAATTTATCAATTCTTGTATTAATATTACCTCTTAAATCTTTAAATATAGCTTCGGGATACAAAGCTGAAAGTTGCAAAATTCTTCTTGGACTACCTGTTCCTATAATAAACTTATTATTTGATGTAATAATTTCTTTGTCATTAAAAATTAAAACATCGCGTGGGTCCTCTCGTTTAATATATGCTGCCAATATCAGCTCCTGAGGCTGAATACTCGGAACATCCTTCAAACTATGAACAGCAAAATCGGCTTTGCCTTCTGATATTGCATTTTCTAATTCTTTTACAAACACTCCCGTACCACCAAACGATGTAAGCGGAATATTTTTAACCCTGTCGCCATGAGTACTGAATTTTAATATCTCAAAATCGCAATCAGGATTGGCTTTTTTCAGCAAAGCAACAGCTTGCTCAGTTTGAGTAAAAGCTAAAAGGCTGGAACGTGTGGCAACTCTGAATTTTCGCATAATCAGCTATTCATCAGCAACATCAAAAGTAAACGATTGTCTTAGAGTTTCGGTTATAGCTATGAGGTCTTCTTTTGAAGTTGAGTTTTTAATATTTTTCATTATAACTTTAATAAGTTTATCGGAGTAAGCATCAAGCATTTTGTCGATAAGCTCTTTGTTTTTGTCATCTATATTAAGAAGTTCAGATTTAAATGTTGCAAATGTTCTTTGTTTTAAAACACTCACTTCAGATTTTATTTTTTGCATTGTAGGTACAATAAATTGTTTAGCATACCAGTCGTAATAATCCTGCGAAACCGATTCAATAATTTCTTCAGCTTTTTCAACTTCAAGTGAGCGTTTATTCATATTAAGATTTATCATATTATTAATATCGTCGATACAGTATACAAGGCAATTTTCGAGATTAGCAATATCGGGATTAACATTTCGGGGAATTGAAATGTCAATAAAAATTTTCACTCTGTTAGGATGTTTGTCCACTAATATTTTAACTTCATCTAAATTAATAGTGTATTTATCGGCACTTGTTGAAACAATAATAACATCTGCATTATTAACTGCCTCATATCGTTGCGAAAACTCCGTAGCAGTACCATTCACCTTAGCTGCAACATCCAAAGCCTTATTAAAAGAGCGATTTGTAACATTAATTTTACAATTTTTAAATTTCTGAAGATTAACGGCTGTGGTTTCGGCCATATCGCCTGCACCAACAAGCAGTACATTAAATTTTTCTCTTCCCCGAAAAACTTGTTTAATCAGTTCAACCGCCAAAGTAGCAACCGAAAGTGAGCCTTTGCCAATTTCAGTCTCTGTTCTAACTCTCTTACCAATATTTATAGCTGTCTGAAATAATTTATTTACAAGATTATTAGTAAAACCACTATCCTTAGCAAAAAAGTAAGCATCTCGTACCTGCCCCTGTATCTGATATTCGCCAACTACCATCGAATCTATCCCCGAAGCTACTTTAAACAAATGTGTAACTGCCATCTGACAATTCTTTTTATAAACAGAATAATTAATATGCTCTAAATTTATATTTTTAAATTTACATAAAAAATTAATTATATTATCTATACCTTCGTTGATCTTATCGACAGATGCATAAACCTCAACACGATTACATGTCGACAAAATAACACAAGCCTGAACAGAGGAATATTCAGTTAATTTCGATAAAGCAGTAAATAGCTCATCTTTCTGAAAAAAAAGTTTTTCTCTTACTTCAACAACAGCAGTTTTATAATTAAGCCCTACAACAACAAAGTGCATTGATATTTTTTGTTTACAAAGATATTTATATTTATTAGTATGTATAATCAAAAATATGATTTTTTTTAAAATTCATGAATAAAAACACCAATAATTAACCTAATTAATTTATATATAAATATCTGTATAATATTTATTGATTATAAATTAAAGTTAAAGGTCAAAAATTATTTTGAGGTGCTATCACTATTTATGCTAAAAAAATTATGAATTTAAAATATTAATTTAAGTATAATATCAGCGGACTAAAAAAATAATTTACGATTTACGATTGACGATTGACGATTTAATTTACGATTTAACTTTATCTACATATATTAAGTATTTATCTTCGTTTTTCAATCGTAAATCGTACATCGTAAATTCCCTTTATGAACTTTATAAACTTTA
>CAZDEU010000101.1:0-4712 GCA_964504265.1 uncultured Bacteroidales bacterium | reverse complement strand
CTTTATGAACTTTATAAACTTTATGAACTTTATGAACTTTACAAACTTTATAACTTTACAAACTACCATAGCACCTCAAAATAATTTTTAACCAAATTAAAATATCTAAAAATAATATTAAATTATAATTATTCTGAAACCCAAGCTGTAAGCTGATAAAATCAATAAATATATATATATTTTTTTTAATATTTTTTAAAACACTTGACTTTTCATTTTTTTTGTATTATCTTTGCTAATTCTTTTAAAAGAATAATTCGTTTTTAAGAATAATTCAATATGACACATAAACAAATTATAGATAAGTTAATAGCTGTAGGACTGAGAGTTACACCTCAGAGAATACTTGTTTATGAAATAATTGCTAAACTAAACAACCATCCTAATGCTGACGAAATAATTGGGTGTTTAAAAAAAAATCAGCCAAACATTGCTACAGGCACTGTGTATAAAGTGTTAGATTCTTTAACTGAAAAAGGTCTTATTGCAAAAGTCTTCACTGACTGTGATGTTATGAAATACGAAATTATTAATACAAACCATCATCACTTATATTGCGACCAATCAGGCAAAATTGTAGATTATTTTGATGAAGAAATTAACAATATTTTAAATCAATATTTTAATAAACATAAAATACCTAATTTTGAAGTGAAAGAAGTAAAATTGCAGATTTTAGGAAAGTTTAAACCTAAAAATAATTTTTAATAATTTATAATTCAATTTTTTATTAACCTTTAAAAATCAACAAAAATGGGAAAACACGCAATTTCAGTATCATCGGTTGATGTTACAAAATTAATTGAAATGTTAAACGCAGCTCTATCAGAAGAATGGCTTGCTTATTATCAATACTGGATAGGTGCCAGATTAATGGAGGGACCTATGCGTAGCGAAGTAGAACCTGAACTATTGCTACATGCTGACCAAGAGCTTAACCACGCTGTAATGGTTGTTGAAAGAATCATTCAACTTGGTGGCACACCAGTTATTAATCCTTTGGAATGGACAAAATTAGCAAGATGCTCTTATGACGAACCATCTGACCCTTACATTGAGGCTATTTTGGAGCAAAATCTAAAAGGTGAAAGATGTGCTATTCAAAGATATCAGGAAATAGCTGATTACACTAGCGGTAAAGATCACGCTACTTATCAAATGGCAGTTACTATTCTTAACGAAGAATTAGAACATGAAGATGATATAGAAGCATGGATGACTGACATAAACCGCATGAAAGAAGAATTTCGTAAAATAAAAATGTAATATTTTAATTAAATCAATTTACTAACCACAAAACAATTAAGTTATGGAAGAACAACAAATTAATCCAATGCCCCGTATTGGGGAAAAAGCGCCTGAATTTAAGGCTGAAACAACACAAGGTGAAATCAATTTCCCTTTTGATTATGCAGGCGAATGGGTAATTCTTTTTAGCCACCCCGCTGATTTTACTCCTGTTTGCACTTCTGAGTTTATGACTTTTGCTTCTATGCAAGATAAATTTGAAAAAGCAGATTGTAAACTTGTAGGTCTTTCAATTGACGGGCTATACAGCCATATAGCATGGCTGCGTACAATTAAAGAAAAAATTGAATATAAAGGTATGAAGGAAGTCGAAGTTAAATTCCCTCTTATCGAAGATATTTCAATGGACATAGCCAAAAAATATGGAATGATACAGCCAGGCGAAAGCAATACCAAAGCTGTTAGAGCAGTATTTTTCATTGACCCCGAAGGTATTATCAGAACTATTTTGTATTATCCTTTAAGTTTAGGACGTAATTTTGAAGAATTATACAGAGTTCTTATTGCACTTAAGACTTCGGATGAGTTTAATGTTGCTACACCAGCCGACTGGCAACCAGGCGACGATGTAATTATTTCGGCTGCTGGTACTTGTAGCGATGCTCAACAAAGAGTTGAAGGACACGAAGAAGGATTAGACTGCAAAGACTGGTTCTTCTGCACTAAAAAACTTGATAAAGACACTATTTTAAAAAGAATTTTAAAATAGTATTGCAATTAAGTTTTTAATAAAAATTAAAACACTTCTCAATAAATATTTGGGGAGTGTTTTTTTTTATTAATATTACTTTGATTAATTTCAGAACAACTGACCTTAAGTTTTTGGTTTAACTACAAGATTCCGTTATAACAACAATAAATTTAAGATTTTAGATATATCTTTGAATATTTTAAAATCATTTTTTGTGGATTTTAAAATGATACCATGTAAAAAACATTCCGATAAGAATGTTACGCTCGGTAGAAAATGCAGTTCAACATCCAATTTAGCATTACGTAGGAATGTAACCTTCAGAAACATTAAATATTGTAAGTCTCAGTTGTTCTTAATTTATATTACATATAAAATACTAACGATTAATTTATATTAAAATAAGTTTAAAATCAAATTAATTCATATATATAAAATATTATATAAACTTCATATTTTTTTAAACTAAACAAAAAAAATTAAAATAATAAATCTCATTAGAAACGTTATAACTCAATATTAACTCTCAGACAAAGTAATCATATTTCTAAGAATGCCCCTAAAAAAGCAACACATTGTTTTAAAACAAATAAAATTTTTATAAAAGTTAGTTTGTAAAAAAAAATGTTTTACATTTATCAAATTATTAATAAGTATATTTATTTTTAAGATATTCATAAGTAAACATAAAAACAACTTAATAATTTAATTAAAATGAAAAATATAATTTATCTACACATTTATTTTAGAATATTTTTATTTTTAAAAATTATTCTTTTAATTGTTATTAAGGCTAATTCTCAAGGTCTAGCAATCAACACAACTGGAGCAGCTTCTGATTCTTCGGCTATGTTAGATGTTAGCGGCACTAACAAAGGAGTCTTGATAAACAGAATGACAACAGCCCAACGAAATAATATTATATTGCCAGCCGAAGGACTTATGATTTACAACATAACAACAAAATGCTTTGAAGCTTTTGTGAACAGCTCTTGGAATATTTTATCATGTCCTTCTCCTTGTAATAACTCTGGCGGAACAATTACAGGAGATACTAATGTGTGTCAAGGTCAAAACAATGTTCAATATTCAGTAGCTATAAATAATGGTATTAGTTATATGTGGTCTTATACAGGTTCAGGCATTAATATATCAGGAACCGGCGATTCTGTGTCTCTTAATTTTATGAATACTGCTACTTCAGGAATACTAACTGTAATAGGAACTAATACCTGTGGAACAGTAAATGGCGTTTTTTCTGCTAGCTTTCCTATCACAGTTAAAGCTTTGCCAAACAATCCAGGTAATATTAGTGGCTCTGCAACAGTTTGTTCAGGAGAAACTAATGTAAATTATTCTGTTGCTAATGTACCTTGGGCAACATCCTATAATTGGACAGTTCCTTCAGGTGCTATAATTACTTCAGGTCAAGGCACTACATCAATAACTGTTGATTTTGGGAGTAATTCAGGCTATGTTTCTGTTATTCCTATTAACAATTGTGGCACAAGCTCAACAGAATCCTTATATATAACAGTTAATTCAAGTGTATCGGCATCTCCTGGAAATATTTCAGGAAATATTACACCTTTAATAAATACAACTTACAATTATTCAATTAGCCCTGTTGCAACAGCTACAAATTATTACTGGACAATTACACCTTCTGGGGCAATAATTAATTCGGGACAAGGCACTACAAATGTTTCTGTAACTTTTCCTTCAACTTCAAACACTTTTTCTGTGTGCGTTTACGCTATCAATGGATGTGGAAACAGCTCAACCCAATGCTTAACTGTTAATGTTTTCTCCAATAAACAGGAATTTGTTTACACAGGTAATAACCAAAATTTTACAGTTCCTAATGGGATAACATCAATTTTTGTTAAAATGTGGGGAGCTGGTGGGGCTGGGGGCATAAATTATTCGGGCGGTTCAGGCGCTTTTGTAAGTGGTTTACTCAGTGTTTCATCAGGTTCAAATCTCAATATAATTGTGGCTGGCGGAGGGCAAAAGGGACCAACGTTAGCATCAGCTCCAGGCGGTTTTGGTGGTGGAGGAGCAAGTGGTGCTGGCAGTAATCCAAATTCATGGTATGCCGGTAGTGGCGGTGGTAGGTCAGCAATTCAATATCCTTTAGGAACAGATGTTGTTACTGCTGGTGGTGGCGGTGGCTGCGGAGTTGCTAATGGCGGTGGGGCTGCAGGTGGCGGTGGCGGTGCTCCCGATGGTGGGCACGGGGAAGTACAAGGTGCATGGGGTGGTCCAGGTGCAGGGAAAGGTGGAACTACAACTTCTGGTGGAATTGGTTCTTCAGCTACAAGCCCTCCTGCTATTAACAGTACTAATGCTTCTTTTCAAAACGGCTCTGATGGTGGTAGTGGTGTTGACGCTGGCGGCGGCGGCGGTGGCGGTTATTTTGGAGGTAGTGGCGGCGCTGGTTATAATGCTGCAAATTCTCCATCTAACACAATTGGAGGCGGAGGAGGCGGTTCATCTTATACTGCTAATCTTACTTCTGTTGTTAATATTGCCGGAAATAATGGACATCAGACCTCTACAGTACCAGCTCCTAACAATACTGACATTGATTATACTGCAGGTGTTGGTGTTGGTTCATACAGCAATAGCAGTTTGAAAGGTGGCAATGGTAAAGTTGTAATTTACTGGTAATAATAATCACTTTATTATTATTAAAACTGAGTTACTTTAA
>CAZDEU010000100.1:0-10319 GCA_964504265.1 uncultured Bacteroidales bacterium | reverse complement strand
CCTGTAATGTTGTTTACACGCCATACTTTTGCGTAAGTTTGTGTTGTACAAGCTATAAGAACTATAGCAATTGAAGTTTTTAAAATTTTCATTTTCATAATTTTCTGAATTAAATTAAACAATTTTATTTATTAATATTTTATTAATTCAAAAGTATGTAAATATCGCATCAATAGTGGGAAAAATAGAATAAATTTTCTCTACATTATATCTACAAAATTGAAAAATATTAAAATTGATAAATGCTTAATATAGTTTTTTTTTACAAACTAACTTTTATGAAATTTCATTTATCTGAATAGCAATGTATTGTATTTTTTGTAAAATTCATTGCAAAATTATTACTTTGCCTGAGAATTAATATTGAGTTAAAACGTTGCTATAAGCTTAAGGTTCAATTGTCGTGGTGTTAAATAATTGGGAACAGCATATCTTCTGCCTTCAACATCTTCGACCCATATATATGAAACTGTATTATTTATTTGTAATAGATTAAACACCTCAAGACTTAGCCAAATTGATTTAAAATGACGAAATAAGCCTGTTTGTTTAACAGAAATATCTTCATCTTTCAACATTTTAGAAAAGCCAATATCAACTCTTCTGTAAGGAGGTATTCGGAGAGTATCTCCATATTTATCATTACCTGGTGTTCCAAAAGGCAAGCCTGTTCCGAAAACTAGATTAAGATGCATTCTGAATGTTGGATTTTTAGGTAAAAAATCTTGAAAGAAAATATTAAACATCACTCTTTGGTCGGTGGGGCGTGGAATATAGCCAGGTTCATGCTTAATGCTATCAACGGCTACTTTATCAAAAGTATAACCTTTAATAATTCTTTCACCATTTTGATTAAAATAATCGTAATAATAATCATTTTTTAAATCTTCCTGAGTTTTCATAACCGAAAGACTTGCCCATGATTCCATGCCTCTGACAAATTCACCATTTACTTTTAAATCAATACCAGTGGCATAGCCTTTTGATAGATTATTGCCAAGATATTTAATACGCACATTATCAACAGTATATGGTATAAGGTTATCTAAATATTTGTAATATAATTCAGATGTCCATTTAAAAGGGCGGTTCCATGCTCTGAAGTTCCATTCTTTTGCAAGCACAAAGTGATAAGACTCCTGAGCTTTAATATCTTCATTAATATTGCCTAACAAATCTCTCAATTCTCTGTAAAAAGGTGGCTGGTGATAAACACCTGCCGACAATCTGAATCTTATATTATGTTTCCATGATGGTTCATAAGCTAAAGTAGTACGAGGGCTAAAAGTAAATTGTTTATTCAAATCCCAGTAATTGAACCTGCTACCAGCTATAAAGACAAAACTTCTATTATTATTGTTATTCCCAAAAACCCAAGATTTTTGCAGGTAACCAGAAATACGGTTTGAAAAAAGATTATTTTTGGTTTTAATTACATTCTGAAGTTCGAGAGAGTAATAAGGTTGGGCATCAGGATTAGAATAACCGACAGAATCGGGAGGATAAGGTATAGAATAGCCAGCGGAGTCGACATATTTCCATTCAGATATTTTATCAAATATTTCTTCGTGTTGAAATTTCAAGCCCCACGACAGTTCACCTTTTGGGTAAGTAGAAGTACCTTTATGTTCAAGGCTATAAACATTTGCTTTTAAAGAATTGCGGGCATGTTCCATATAAGTACCAACGCCTCTTTCAAAAGCTTCCTCTCCAAATTCCGATTCACCTAAATTAGTTTCTAACTGATAGAGCCAATATTGACCCATTATATCGTAAGTTTCATTTTCGTTAGTATTAAAAGCTGATGCAATAAATTTCATTTTTAAACTATCTTTAGGTCGCCATGTAGCGTAATAAGCGCCGGTCATAGTTTCAAAATTATCGGATTCTTCGCCGTCAAAATAAATTTTTAATCTGAGAGCTTCGTTCAGATTGCCGAAATTGGTTTCTCTGTCGCTTGGCACCATCTTAAAAATATTTTTAGAATAGGCAGTAATTAGTCCTGATTCCCATTTTGAAGAATGCTGCCACGAAAAAATACCCTGAACATCGGTAAATGAAGGTTTGTAATTGCCTTTAGTTTCCATACTATTTAGCACATAGCGATTGCTTTTATGCCTAGCTCCGAGCAAATAAGTAAATTTACCGTTTTTGATAGCATCTTCGATGTGTAATGAAAATCCCAAGAGGCTGGCAGAAAATGAACCAGTAGTTTTAACAGGTTTTCTGTAAGTTATATCAAGCACCGAAGACATTTTGTCGCCATATTTTGCTTCGAAGCCACCTGCCGAAAACAGTATTCCTGAAACTAAGTCGGGGTTAAGAAAACTTAAACCTTCCTGTTCGCTGTTTCTAAGAAGAAAAGGTCTGTATATTTCAATATCATTGACATAAACGAGATTTTCGTCATAATTGCCGCCACGTACATTATATTGCGAGCTTAACTCGTTAGAAGAATAAACGCCAGGAAAGGTTTTAATAATACTTTCAACTCCATTACTAGGAGTTGGTATTACCATTACATTTTTGTGATTTATTTTTTGTAGTCCAGGGTCAGTACCTGATTTACCTGTAACAATAACTGGATCCAGTTCAGTTGTTGAAGTATAAAGAATAAAATTAATTTCTTTTTTTTCGCCTGGCTTAAGAAAAACAGTATCATTAGCAGTTGTTTTACCAGTATATTGAGCTGAAATAACTAATGTATCATTAGCAGGTACAATAATCAAAAATTTTCCATTAAGGTCTGTTTGGCTTCCTACAGGTCGTTCAAGGTTAAGAACTCCAATGCCAGCCGACTGAATAATATTTCCGAAGGGGTCAGTTACTTTACCAAAAACGCTAGCTTGCTGCTGTGAAAATGCAATTTTTGAAAACAAAACACTAAATATAAAAAGCAGCAATCTCAGATTATTCATAATAATATTTATATAAATCTTCTAATTTTTTCGTTTAAAATCACCATTACGCCAAGCTTGAATAAATTTAGCCCACGCAAAAGGATTAAGCAGGTTATTTGGAGGCAGTTGTCCTGCATAATACAATCGAGAGTTAACACGATCCATAGCATATTTGTAGTTCATACTTCCATCCATTTTGTAATTATTGAATCTTTCTTTCATTTCGGCTCTTGCAAGGTTTTTTTCAGCCAGCCGGTATTCATCGTCAGGAATATTAATGTTAATAAAAGCATTTTTAAACTGTTCGGGTGAGGGCCATGGGTAAATAACTGTTTCGGAAAGTAGGACTGTGTCAGCAGCAAGAGTTTGGATGAGGCTATAACGTTGATGTGTTATTGTATCTGGAATTTTAAACAAAACAGGTTTATAACCTACGGTTGAAAACACAATTATATCACCTTTTTTAGCCACAAAGGAAAAAAAACCGTAGTAATCAGTAATTGTGCCTTTGCGAGTATTCTTAACTGCGATACTCACAAAAGGGAGAGGGGTTAAGCTGTCAGATGTAACAACAACACCTGAAAACTGAATAAGTTTATTATCCTGAGCTTTAACATCAGAATAAAAAACCGAAATAATTAAAAAAAAGCATAAAATGAGAAAATTCCTCAATGTTAATAAGATATTAAATTAAGTACAAATATTAACAATTATTCAAAAATATGCAAACAAAACGAATATACTAATTAAATATTTTACATAAGAAGATAAAACAAAAAAGGCTATCTTTTTTATGACAGCCTCTTTTGTATTATTAACCTAAAATTTAAAATTATTATATAAACGTGTTTAAAAATTACATAAACTAATATTTTAATCTTATAAATTAAATATTAAAAACTTAGATTAAATTTTCCCTTTTTCCATATATTTTTTTATACAAGCAGTAATACCATTTTTATCAATAGTACGAAGGGCTGAAGTAGATATTTTAAGAGTAATCCAACGCTTATCTTCAGGTATAAAAAACTTTTTAGTTTGTAGGTTAGGGGCAAAAGTTCTTTTAGTTTTAATATTTGAGTGAGAAACATGATGTCCTATCATTCTTTTCTTTCCTGTAAGCTGACAAATTCTGGCCATTTCTTTCGTTATTTATTTATTAATTTAAAATAAAATGCAAAATAAAGAATATTTTTTCATAAAATCAAATTTTTTCATAAAAAGTTTTCAAAATATATTCATTAGCTATAATTATGATATTTTATTTTTGTTTTAATTGAAGGATAATTACGAATATTTCCGTCCTTTGGGTAAATCTTTGTATTTTTGTAGTTAAGATATAATGCGTATGTTAAGATTGTAAAATTACAATTGTATGTTAAAAATACATGTTAAACTTAATAAATATATTATTAATCTATAATAATCAATAAACAATAAATTATATTATATTGATAATTTCATTTGATATTCATTTTTGTTTATTACAGTTAGGGAGCTAATTTTTACCTCTCCAAAAATATAATTTTAAAATTAATTCTATCTGATAATTAGAGCTATAAGAAATAAATTAAAAATATTTTTTGCAAATGCTTTAAAATTGAAATGTATTTAATATTTTTGATTTATGAATGAAATAAACAAAAAGTCCATAGAATCAGCACGTAAGAGTTTGCGAAAGCCATCAATTATTCCTTCAATATCCGAAACAGGGAAAATTCCTCCTCAGGCACTTGACCTTGAGGAAGGTGTGTTAGGAGCATTAATGTTAGAACCAAATGCAATAACTACTGTAATTGACATTTTACATCCCGATGTATTTTACAAAGAAGCTCATCAAAAGATTTTCTATGCTATACGTGAGCTTTTTCATAAAAAATTGCCTGTAGATATATTAACTGTAACAAGCGAATTAAAAAGGCTTGGCACTTTAGAAGATGTTGGCGGTCCTCTTTATATTTCTCAATTAACCAACAGAGTTGTTTCGGCAGCAAATGTTGAGTACCATTCAAGAATTTTATCCCAAAAATTTATCCAGCGCGAATTAATACGAGTAAGTTCTGAAGTTATTAAAGAAGCTTACGAAGATAGTACCGATGTTTTTGATTTGCTAGATGCTGCCGAATCAAAGCTGTTTGCAATAAGTGAAACGCATTTAAGACGAGAATATAAAACAATGGCTTCGCTGATAATGGAAGCCTTAGACAGAATAAAAGATATTCGCAATTCGGACAGCGATTTGAGCGGAGTACCATCTGGTTTTTCTGAACTTGATAGAGTAACAGCAGGTTGGCAACCCTCAGACCTTGTAATTATAGCAGCCCGTCCGGGTATGGGGAAAACATCTTTTGTACTTTCTATGGCACGCAACACAGCCGTTGATTACAATATGCCTGTTGCAATTTTTTCGCTCGAAATGTCTGCTTTGCAGTTAGTTACAAGGCTTATTGCCGCTGAAACAGAGTTAGCTGCGGGCAAACTGCGTAAAGGTGATTTAAAGGATTATGAATGGGAACAATTAAATGCAAAGATTAAAAAACTTGCAGAAGCAAAAATATTCATTGACGACACTCCTGCTCTTACAGTGTTTGAATTAAGAGCAAAATGCCGTAGGCTTAAATACGAACATAATGTTTCGATGATAATAGTTGATTATCTGCAATTAATGTCGGGCGGTTCCGATGGCAGAGGTAACAGAGAGCAAGAAATAAGTAATATTTCGCGTTCGCTAAAAGGATTAGCCAAAGAACTTAACGTACCAGTAATTGCTTTATCGCAGCTGAGTCGTGCTGTTGAAACAAGAGGTGGAAATAAAAAACCAATTTTGTCGGATCTTAGAGAATCGGGAGCTATAGAACAAGATGCCGACTTAGTTTTATTTATATACAGGCCCGAATATTATAAAATTCCTGAAGATGAACAAAGCAGGTCAACCGAAGGCATTGCTGAGATTATTATAGCTAAGCACCGTAATGGTACACTAAAAGATATCAGATTGCGTTTTATTGACAAGTTTGCAAAATTTGAAGAATTAGATCCTATGATTTTTCCTGATGCTTACGAAAGTGATCAGAGTTTTAGTGCAACGAAATCGTATACTATACCGTCAAAAATGAATGATGATAATAGTAGTGAGGCTGATCCTTTTTAATATTTTGTTAAAATTAATGTTATGCTGAAAAAGGTTATTTTTAAAATTTTCATCTTTATATTTTTAATTAGTTATTATTCGGCAAATGCTGCGTATATTTTAATACCAATGGATAACACCCAGAAGAATCATTTGAAAGCTTATGGTATTGCATATTGGACACTTAAACAGGATGTTGAAGTAAGTTGGTTGCTTAATTACAGAGGTGGAAGTTTTATGTTTCAACATCATGCTTTGTTAGAAAAAGAATGTGTAATTCGTGGAGTTTCTCTTGAAGTTATAGCTGATGTTCAGGCAATGTCGATAAGAAATGAAATATCTTCGCCAGAATTAAATATGGATGATATAAAACTCCAGAAAGCTCCCAAAATTGCAGTATATGCACCACCTAATCATCTTCCATGGGACGATGCTGTGGTAATGGCTCTTAATTATGCTGAAATACCTTTTGATTATCTATACGACGAAGAAGTATTGGAAGGTAAGTTGCCTATGTACGATTGGCTTCACTTACATCATGAAGATTTTACAGGACAGTATGGGAAATTTTGGGCTAATTATCGTAATGCTCCATGGTATGTTAAAGATGTAAGAATGACAGAAGAAAGAGCAAAAAAATTTGGGTATAATAAAGTTTCTAAATTAAAGCTTGCAGTAGTAATTAAAATTAAGGAATTTGTTGCAGGCGGAGGCTATTTGTTTGCAATGTGCAGCGCACCCGATAGTTTTGATGTTGCACTTGCAGCCGAAGATACCGATATATGCGATGTTATGTTTGATGGCGACCCTATAGCTTCTGATGCACAAGAAAAATTAAACTACGATAATTGTTTGGCTTTTACAAATTTTACTATTGTAACAAATCCTTATCAATACGAAATATCAAGTATAGATGCTACCACTATTCGCAAAGTAAAAGTTACTGAAGATTTTTTTACATTATTTGATTTTTCTGCTAAATGGGATCCTGTTCCTACTATGCTATGTCAGAATCATGAGCGAATTATCAAAGGGTTTATGGGGCAGTCAACTGCATTTAAAAAAGAACAAGTAAAATCGCATGTATTAATTTTAGGTGAAAACAAATCGGTTAATGAAGTAAGATATATACATGGAGAATTTGGTAATGGTACATGGACATTTTTGGGAGGTCATGATCCTGAAGATTATCAACATTTTGTAAATGACCCACCAACTGATTTAAATTTATATCCAAATTCGCCGGGTTATAGATTAATTTTAAATAATGTACTTTTCCCTGCTGCAAAAAAGAAAAAACAAAAAACCTAAATTTTTACCAAGACATTATATAATTATAAGTTTTATCAGCAATAGTAACGGAAGCCTGAGGGTTACAGCCATCATTTCCATAATCAACTGAACGTATTGACAATCTTTCGGGTGTAATTTCAAGTGAGCCTTCTTTAAACCACTTGCAGTTCATCGAATAAATTAAAGGATTAATAATTTCAGTTTCGTATAATCGTCCTGTAATATCTGCACCTTTTGAAGTACCTGTAATTTTGTATACATCATCATAAATATTTGGCCAAGGTGTTGCTATACCAGTAATCAACTCTCTGTCTCTGTCACATTCCCAGTAAGTTGTACCATCGGGTGTAATAACTTTAGCTTCTTTTACTTCTTCTCTGAATAAAAAATTGCCGACACTATTAACACCAGCACAAATAATTTTTAAAGTACCTTCAATATAAAAATCATTAATATAATAATTTGATGGAACAATAGTAATAATAGTTCCTTTTTTATTAAACCTGCCAGTAATAGCCGCTGCAATTTTTCCTTTACGGTTTTTGCCATCAAGGCATATAATATTATTAGGACCAAAGTTAATAGTAAGCATTTTAGGCCAGGTTAATGTATCCATTGGCGATAAAGTAATTGATACATTATTTAATAAATAATCTGTGTTAAAATTGTTTGATTTGGAAAGATTATAAATGCTGTCTTCCATTCGTAGTTGAGCTTCGTTAACCCATTTAAAAATGTCAGCAAAAACACTTTCGGCATAAGAATTATTTTTTGCTGAATGATAGTTTTCAGCTTCCTTTTCTTCTTCATCTTTGCACGAAGTAGTGAAACTTAGTCCTAAAAAACATATTATTAATATTAAGATATGTGAACTTTTTTTATACATAATTAAAAATTTATTAAAATCTTTTTAACGTAATTTTTTAAAATTGGTTATCAAATATAGTTTAAAAAAATGAAATATTACATATATTACTAATAATCTGATAAATAAAATATTTATTTTCTTATAAATGTGAGAAAAGAATAAGAATATAAAGAATTGACATCTTTTGCAAAATCTTGTTTTTCAATTAATTGCCAATTATTATAATTAATTTCAGGCATAAAAGTATCACCATTAATATTAGCATGAATTTTTGTAAGATAAATTTTATGAGATATTGATAAAAATTCTGAATAAACTATGCCACCGCCTGCAATAAAAACTTTGTTATAATCTTTACATATATCTAATGCTTCGTTAGGAGTGTTAGCTACAAAACAATTAGGAATTACTAAATTTTTATCTGTTGATAAAACAATAATTTTTCGACCTTTGAGCTTTTTGTTTAACGAAAAAAAAGTTTTTCTACCCATTATCACACAATTATCCATTGTCAATTCTTTAAACCTTTTCAAATCGTTTTTTATTATCCAAGGCATACTTCCATTTAAGCCTATTACATTATTTTCAGATACAGCAGCAATTATTGATATTTCCACAATATAAGTTTTGATTTCTTACTAATTTTTTATAATTAACTGTCAAGTTTCACAAGGTTGTTTATGATAACTTGTATTAATTATTTACAAATTAATTTTTAATTTAGCATTAATGTTTACAAATATACAATTTACTTATGTATATTATCTGAAATTTTTTTGTTTTATTAGTTAATAATAAATTTTAGTTTTTATATTATAAAAAAAATAAAATTTGTCGTATTTTTGATTAATGTTTTTTTGTAATTGTTTTTTTGAATTCACATATTTTTTTCACATATTTAAGTTGTAAAATGTTGAAATTAATTATAATTATTCCGTTGTTTCTTATTTGAAATTATTTATTAATACCTGCAAATCAAAATATTAATAAAAATAATAATTCTGATAAATTAAATTTTAATTTAGAAACAAATTTTTCAAAAAATTTATTGAATAATTATTCAAACAACTATATACTTCAATCGCAATCGGCTTTACTTATTGCTGACATTTTTTTTGAAAAAGGAATTAATGAATATAATAATAGTAATTATGTTAAAGCTATTGATTATATTAATATTTCTTTCAAAATATATGAAATACAAAATATAACTGATAAAAATTCGCAGTGTTATAATGTAATGTCGCAGATTTATTTTAGTATTTCCGATATATATAAAGCATTTGAATATAATTTGAAATTTTTGAGAATTAATCAACAAGCTGGTAATATATGTGAATTTGATGCTTTTTACATTAATATGGGAAATCTTTCAATTAAAATTCAAAACTACCATTATGCATTAATTTTTTATAAAAAAGCTTTATATTATGCTGAACTGTGTAATGATATTAAGTCAAAAGCTTTAATTTTAAGTAATATTGCTAATGTGTATTATTTTAATGGGAATTATTCAAAATCAATTGAATATTCAGAACAAGCCATTGATGTATATGAAAAAACAAGCGATAGCTTATCTGTTGCTTCTTGCCTTATTAACATTGGCAGTGCTTTAGTTGAAAACAAAAAAAGCAATGAAGCTTTTGAATATTTCAATAAATCGTTAACTCTTTCGTATACACTTAAATCTAATTATTTAATATGTGTTAATTTGTTAAATATATCTAATATTAATTATGAAAATGCTAAATACAATACAGTAATTGACAGTTTAAAGAAATGCCTCGAAATATCTAAAAAATATAATATTAATGATTTTTATGTTGAAATTTTTGATATATTATCAAATAGTTATGCTAAAATTAATGATTATAAAAAAGCTTTTATAAACCTCAATAAGTTTAAAATTATTAAAGACAGCATTTACAATGCTACTTCAGTAAAATCAATTTCTGGTCTTGAAGCAAAATTTTTAAACGAAAAAAAAATAAAGAAATTGAACAACAAAATTTAAAAATAGCTTGGCAAGAATTAGCTTTGGAACGTTCAAAAACGTATATGTATATTATAATTGCTTGTATTCTGATTTTTACTATTATTCTCTTTTTTACTATTATATATATAAAAT
>CAZDEU010000099.1:7706-10413 GCA_964504265.1 uncultured Bacteroidales bacterium | reverse complement strand
TTTAAGGTTCATGTTGTTTAAATTTTAATTTGTTTTATATTGAATTTTTAAAATTATTTTTTATTTTTTTTATTAATTACATCCCTAAGTTTAGAAGCTAATTCATAATTTTCGTTATCAACGGCTTCATCTAATAGGCTTTGCAATTCTTCTATAGCCAAAGCATCAAATTCGGGATTATTGGTTTGAGTCATTTTTACTTCTGACTTCATAATTGGATTTATTTCAAAATCGAATAAATCTTCGGGTTCACCAGCAGCTTTTAGTATTTCATCATAAGTATACACAGGGCAAGCAAACCTTAAAGCTAAAGCAACTGCATCAGAAGTTCTTGAATCTATTTCAAAATATTTATTACCATCAAAAATTACTATGCTTGCAAAAAAAACACCTTCCTGAAATTTATTAATTATAACTTCTTTAACACTAACATTTAAAGTATTTGCAAATATTTTGAAAAGCTCATGCGTAAGAGGTCTCGAAGTTCTTAAATTTTCTAATGCAATAACAATAGCCTGAGCTTCAAAAGGACCAATAACTATTCTTAAAATTCGTTTTTGAGATTTTTTTAATGAATCTTCAGCTAAAATCAATACATACCCGTGTTGAGTAGCTTTGCTAGGTTCAACTCTGACAATATCAAGTCTGATTTTTTTTTGTTTTCCCATATTTATTTTATAGAACCTTAAAATTTAAGGATATAAAATTTAATAACAAAATAATACCTGAAAAATCGTTTAAAAAGTTCAGCAATTTAAGAAATTTATGCTTACAAATTATATGAATTAATTAAAAAACATTGTAAAAAATTATATTTTTTTGTTAATAAAAAACCCCTGAATATCGCAAATATCAGGGGATTTAAACTTAAAAAACGAAAACAACTAATATTCCCAAAGATCCATTTCAAAAGAATTAATTTCATCTTTAATTTTTTCGGATTCAAGTAAAGCACCTAACCCACTCTCATATTCGCTAATTTCGCGGTCATACACATTTTCTTCCTTTACAATATAAGAACCAAAAAATCTTTTGAAAAAGACATCGTCGTAAGACATTCTTTCAGCATCATTAAATCTGTTGTATACTTCATATTGAGCAAATATATTCCTTGCTTCAGGAAAATACACCCAGAACAACTGTTTCATACCTTTATATTCTTCTTCTCCAGTAACAGGGTCAACAATATACTCGTCTTTAATCATACAAATGCCCATAATTCTGGCTTCCATAACCGACCTATGTTTATCAAAAAACCAGTCTTCTCTCATTAAGATTTTCTTTACATCTTTAGATGCAAATTCGGTTGAAGTAAAAACAACTGAATCTTCGTCAGGATTACTCAATTTAGGAACTATAATAGAATCTGACATTGAATTACTGGCAATAATTTGCTCAGCAGGTACAATTATCGAAAATTCTTCACCTTCGTAAGCATTAAGAGTACCTTCAATAGTTACGGCATCCCAAATTATTTGAGCCAATGATTTTCTGCCGCGGATAGGTCTTTCGGGATAAAAAAAAGGATGATTAATTTTTTCTCTTAAATCCATAATACGCCAAATAGTTTTTGACCAAAATACGTCAGCTTCTCTTACATGAGCATAAGGAACAGGTTTTTTGTTAATAGTTTTTTCCTTTTTCCAAGGATAAGCGTTTGGCGTTTCATCTGTTCCCAGTACTTGTTGAGCTTCAACTGCAATAGATGTTAAAAAACTCACAGTCAGAAATAACAGAAATAATTTTATTGTTTTCATTGTTTTCTCCTTTTTATTATATAGTATATCAACGATAACTACTGGAGCTTAAGTATAACTGATGGAAGACTTCTTGAATCACCACCAGGTCCTCTTGCTCTTATATTTTCAAAAAACAATTTTTGACCGCTTTTTGCTTTGTTTACAAGACTCAGAGCACTTGCGTTAAGCCTTGCACCACTAATAGCAACTTCCTTAATGTAAGAACCTTCCAAAGTAGAAAAAGTATAAGACGTTACGTCATACTTTACACCATCAAATAAAAAGTCTTCAAGAGTAGCAACCACATAAGGTGCAGCAGTTATCTGCCCTCTTGAAATTACACCACCTTTTTTACCTGCAACAACAGGTATAGGATCTGGAACTTTTTTAATTCTATATTCAAAAGTTCCCATCGAACGCCTTTGTCCGCCATATTCAGCCGCAACATTAATAGTAGCTTTTGAACCGCCAGTAACTCTAACATTATATCTACCACGACCGGCTGATGACATACTACCACCCGACATAGAAACGCTGACTTTTTCGGCAGGTATACCTGGTACAGATACAGAAACTGGATTATCAAGCCCAATATAAAATACGTTCATTTTTTCGGCAGATACCGTAGCTGCTGGTCGCCCTACATTGTATTCACCATTAAAAGCATATTTGGTTTCACCACCCGAAGGATTAGTAACTTTAATTATACCACCATATTTTTGTAAACCTTCGCTTGATGCTGGAATACTAAGATAACCAACTCCATTTGATACAGTTATTTCTTTAGGTGAACCAGAAATTGAGAATGTTGAAGAGTCGGCTGCATCACCCACAACTATTTCAGGATTTTGAGATGTATCGAATGCAGCAACAAAAATTTGAGCTTTAAATTCGTCTCCAATCAAAACATAATTAGCAGTGGGAACTACTTTAGCTGCAATCTGATTAAATTTAAAATCTTCGAGAGT
>CAZDEU010000099.1:0-7606 GCA_964504265.1 uncultured Bacteroidales bacterium | reverse complement strand
AATATTAACTAAGATGCAACATTTGTTACATTCATTGCTGACAACATTCCGCCATATACTTTATTAAGAGCAGCAATTTGTTTAGTTAATGTATTAATTTCATTTTTATACTTTTCAGTATTATTTATTGATTCGTTAAGCCCGCCAAGGAATTTATCAATACTGTTAGTAACTTCAGCGGTTTTGTTTAACTGTTCGTTAGTGCCTTTTAGGTGCATTTCATAAACACCGTTAAGAGCTTCGAGATTTCTTGAAATTTTCTGTAGTTGTTCTGAATAAGAAGCTCCATCAATAGCTGAAAAATCAATAGCCTTTGCAGATTTAGCGAGGTTTTCGCTTGACTGAGTATAAGTTTCAGTTAATTTATTAACAGAACTAGCTGCATTCTTTAGGCTGTTAACGTATTCGTCGGTAGCACTAACATCTTTACCTAATGATTGTGCCACTTGGTCGTATTTACCTGAAAGATTATTAACAGATTCAGAAGCTTTTTTTACATTATTAAGAAAATCTTCAGAGGCAACTGCATCTTTATTAATAACATCAGATGACTTTTTGAAAGCTTGCGACAAATCATTTACTGAAGAAGAAGCCTGTTTTACATTAGTAACATATTCTTCTGTAGCTACAGCAGCATTAGAAACATCAGTTAATTTTGAAGCAGTTTCGCTAAGGTTATGCAATCCTTTACCTAGGCTTTCAATTAGAGCAGGGCCTATCTTAGCATCTTCAAGCATTTTATCAAGTTCTTGAGTTAAAGTTCCTGATTTTTTATCAAGTTTCTTTTTTTTGTCTCCACCACCATCTAATTCGTCTTGATGATAAAGCCCACCTAATTCCGGATAAACTAAGCTCCAATCAGGTTCAACATGAGGTGGTTCAAAAGCAGAAAAGAAAAATATTAACGCTTCGGTTCCTAAACCAACAATCAAAAGCTCAGAAGCCAGTGGATAGTGGTTAATTTTAAATAAAGCACCGATAATTACTACTGAGGCTCCCCAGCCATAGAGTTTAGACATAAATTGTTTGAACCCTTTAGATCTAACTAATTTGTTAATTCCCATAGTTTTAGAAAATTTGATTAAAATTTAAAATTTGAATTATATTATTAATTATAAACATTCGAAGATTGTGGACCATCACCTTTAGAACGGCCAAGATAAGTTTGTACACATCGGAAACCTATATAACATTTAGCTGTATCTTGGTATTCATAAGTACGAGTACCTGTTTGCATGTACAAGCCAATATCTTTCCAAGAACCACCTCTGATAACTTTTCTTTTCATAACAGAAGGTTCGTCATTTTTAGCTTCATATTGATAATCCATATTAAGGTCGTGAGTAAAATTGTATGCTGATTCATTAAACGCATTGCTGGTCCATTCAGCAACATTACCAGCCATATCATATAAACCAAAATCATTGGGAGCATAGTGAGCAACAACTATTGTATGAATACCACCGTCGTCAAGATAATTACCTCTTAAAGGTTTGTAATTTCCTAAGAAACAGCCATTACTGTTTCTGATATAAGGGCCACCCCAAGGGTAAGGACTTAAATCAAGACCACCTCTTGCTGCCCATTCCCATTCAGATTCAGTAGGTAATCTAAAGTCATTAACAATAGTTTCACCTCTTTTTTTAAGGTAGCTGCTCATAAGTTGAGTTCTCCATACGCAAAAAGCTCTGGCTTGTCTCCAGTTTACACCAACAACAGGATAATTGTCATAAGCAGGATGCCAGAAATAATTTTGTGTCAAAGGTTCGTTAAATGAATAAGTATAATCATGAACCCAAGATAATGTATCGGGATAAATATTAAGAGTTTCTTTAATAACATAAACAGATCTATCTTTTAAACCTTGTGGTCTGTTGGCAAGTGCACCATTGTCGGGGTCAAAATTATCACCCGAAAAGCGTTTAATAGCGGCTGATTTATAATCGACACGGTAAAACTCATAATTAAATTTTCGAGTATCAAATTCTTTACGTCTGTAATATCTTTCGTGTTCGGGTAGATACATTACAGAAAGCACTTCACGTTCTTCTTCTCCGTTCCATTTAATTCTAGTTTCCCAATTGAGATAAGGAGGGTCAATCATTTCGCCGTATTCATCTTCTTCAAATAAGTATTCTTCAGGGTTAATATCCCCAAGAATTCTACGGGCTATTGAGTCTCTTACCCAATAAACAAATTGCCTATATTCATTATTAGTAATTTCAGTTTCGTCCATATAAAAAGCCTGAACAGTAACTGTTTTACTTTGAGCAGTAAGAGCATAAGGGACATCTTGGTCACTAGGTCCCATTGTGTAACTGCCTGGTTGAATAAAAAGCATACCAAAAGGATCGGGTTGATACCATTCTTCCCTTCCTTGAACTCCGATTAGGTTACCATTACCTGAGTACTTGCAACCGCTCAGAACTATGATGGCTAATGTAGCCGTAAATATTGAGAACCGTTTCATATTCTTTGTATTAGATTCGGTTTTGATTTTTTTATTTTTCATTAACAGTTTATTAAACGTGTTAAACGCAATAATTTCATTTTGGTTTCAGGGTACAAATATAATTATAAAAATCGAACAGTATGATGACTTGTTGGAATATATGGTCGTTCAATTTTAAAACAATATTTAACCATAGCTTCAAAAGTCCCGCTACTTCTACTATTTGAACCCAAAGCAGAAGTAGTAATATCGTAAGCAATTCCACCAACTAATCCTTTCATTGGATAATATCCCAGCAAAATAACAATAGCATCCTGATTTCTGTAACTCAAACCTGCATAAGCCATACTTTTATATCTCATAAGGCAATTAATATCAAACTGAGTTGAAGCGAAATCAGATTTTATTAATGTAGAAGGTAATAGCTCAAAATCAGGATTATTAAGAGTATACTGGTAGCCAGCTTCAAGATAGTAATGGCGAGCAAGTTTCGGAGTTGCTAGAGCGTTACCTACATCAAACTTCGATTCAATAAGTTGGGTAGTGGATATGCCAGCATAAAACTTATTAGGCACGTCGTAATACAGTCCAAACATCATATCAGTAATCATATCTTTTTCAACATTACTGCTGCTTAAAAGTGGATCATTGTCGTCGATATAGCG
The DNA here is from genome assembly GCA_964504265.1 of uncultured Bacteroidales bacterium. GTDB lineage: Bacteria > Bacteroidota > Bacteroidia > Bacteroidales > JAKIYJ01 > JAKIYJ01. The sequence goes on along the minus strand of CAZDEU010000099.1, from coordinate 4,489 downwards.
GAATTTTGAAAAATCAATAGATTTATTTAAAAAACCTACTTGGAGACCAATACCTAAAACTCCAGGTCCTAAACCATACAAATGATATGAGTATCCAAATTTCAAAGCTATATTATCTTCAAAGCCAAGTTTATCTTTAAGGATAGAAAGCCCTACACCTCCACGAAGTAATTTTACTGGTGTGGTTAAAGAAAATAACATAGTACGAGGCGAACCTTTGTTTCCTTCTGAATCTTCGAACCCCATCCATTGAGTACGAGCTATAGCACTAGCACATATCATACCGTCGATACCGGCATAACCTGGGTTTACACCCATGTGATTAAACATATTATGACTAAACTGAGCATCTTGTTGGCTAAAAACAGACAACGAAACTATGCTAAATATTGCAACAATTAATATTTTTCTCATTTCCAAAAGGATTTGATAGTTTGTTATTAAAAAAGCGATAAAATAACGAAAAATAAATCAAATTTGCAAATTCTGTATAAAACATATATTAATTTAGAATGATTACAAATAAGTGTTTTTGATTTTTTAAGTTAATTTCAAGCATTTATACTGAACATTAAAATAAAAGTTACAAAAAATTAGTCATAATATAATATTGAATATAATTTACCCAAAAACCAATAAGTCAAAGAACTTAAAATATATGCTATAAAAAATGCACATATTAAATATATTAAAAAAAATATTATGAAAATCTCAATAATAACGCATTAATATTAAAAAATATTTTGAACTAATTGTATATACTTAAATTAATTTTTGAAACATCATCCACCATCGGTCTGGTAATTCGTCATTGCATGCAGTTTGGTAATCCTTATAAGAGCATGGGACAAGATAATGTCTGTCATATTTGTTAAGTGTATTTGAAGAACATGGTATTTCCATCCACCATTGATTAGTAACATCATTTTTATAAAAAACAATTTCATACTGATTATCTCTTATAGGGACAAAAAACTTTAAGAAATTATCTTTATCTCTTTGCGGAACAATATTTTTTCTGTTAGCATACCCATCAATAAAGTACCAAATCATTTGAGAAACTAAGCTACTAGTAATATTGTTATTGTCGAGCGAAGGATTAATTTCATACAGTCCAAGCGAAGTAAGTTTATCACTTAAGCCTGCATATCTAATAAGCTGGCATGCTTCTTCGCCGTAAAAGCCATTAGGTGAGGCATTAGCATTGCCAGGAGCATCAGAATGTCTTATTGCACTAATGTCGAAACTAAGCATATCTGCATTTCTAATCATAGGCTCAATATCTTCGAGCGACGCACGTGCATTACCTAAGCGACAAGTATCAAAATAAAGGTTTTTAAGCAAATCAATAGCTTCTTTATCAACTAAATAAGTTTGATACCCAATATTAGTAAAATTAAAGAGAAATGAAGGCTGTTTAACGATAATTTTGCTCAAGTAATTATCAGAATTAGTTTCTTCATCAGAAGAACCTATGTTAAACATTGAGTCGATAGCTACAATATTAATAATTTGTTTAAGGCTTTCATAAGCTAAATAATTAGCGTAGGTTAAATCTTGCCCTCCACCTATTATAATAGGTAGAATATTAAGATTTATCAATTCAGCAACAACAGATTTTAGGGCAAAATAAGTATCTTCAACTTTATTACCATTAATAATATTACCAAGATCAATAATATTAATTTTCCAATTATAAGCTGGGAATAAATTATAAAAATATTGTCTAACAAAATCAGGAGCGTTACCACATCCATAGTTGTTCAAAGCTCTTCGGTCGTCTTTAACACCAATAATAGCAATATCTGCCTTTTTTAAAAGAGGAAATTTGTTTTTACCTGAAAAAGACAATATAGTTGAACCAATTCTTTTTTCAGGATTAGTTTGTGAAAGTTCGATTTCACTGCAAGGTTCAAAATAAAAATCTATATCCATTAAGAAAAATTAATTACTTTTTCTTCTTTATTTTTTTAGAAGTTGAAGATGATTTATATTTATTTGCTTTAGTAGGAGTGTTAGTAGCATCTTTAGCATCAATATCACTAATAATTTTCTTACAATCGCTGAGTGTCAAATTTTCGGGAGTAACATTTTTTGGCAATTTATAATTTTTGCCAGCTTTAGTAATATATGGTCCCCATCTTCCTTTTAAAACACGTAAATCAGGCTCTTCAGGGAAAGATAATATAAGCTTTTCTGCATCTTTTTTTCTTTTTTCATTAATTACTTCAATAGCAGAATTAGCATCAACAGTAAGAGGGTCATCAGTTTTTCGGAGAGAATAAAAAAGAGAGTTATGTCTTACATAAGGACCAAACCTTCCTATACCAATAACAAGATCATGCCCTTCATACGTACCAACATTACGTGGGAAAGCGAATAATGCTAAAGCTTCATCAAGTGAAATAGTATTAACAGACTGATTTTTAAGCAAACCTGCAAAGCGTGGTTTTTCTTCTGACTCAGTATCTCCAATTTGAACTAAAGGACCATATCTGCCAATTTTGGCAAAAACATTTTTATTAGAAACAGGATCGACACCGAGCAAACGCTCACCTGAAACCTTGCCCGAGCTTTCAACAGTCTTTTCAACCATAATATGAAAAGGAGCATAAAAATCCTTAATCATTTGATTCCATATCTTAACGCCCTCTGCAATTTCGTCAAATTGTTTCTCTACATTAGCAGTAAAGCCATAATCCATAACATCAGGAAAGTGGTCTATTAAAAAGTTAGTAACTACACCACCTATGTCGGTAGGAAATAATTTAGCTTTTTCAAAACCAGTATTTTCAGTTTTAGCCTCTTCTTTGATAGCATCATTAGCTAATTTTAAAGAAATATATTTTCGTTCATAACCTTTTCTGTCTTCAAGAACAACATAACCTCTTTTTTGAATTGTATCAATAATAGGTGCATAAGTTGAAGGGCGTCCTATGCCTAATTCTTCAAGTTTTTTAACAAGGCTGGCTTCAGTGTAACGTGCAGGATGTTGAGTAAACTTTTGTACTGCTAAAATTTCTTTATTATTTAATTTATCTCCAACAAACACTTCAGGTAAGATAGTTTTTTTGTCAGTATCATTTTCATCATCCGACGATTCAATATATAATTTTAAGAAACCATCAAATTTAATAACTTCGCCTTTAGCAACAAATTTTTCTTTAGTATTAGAAATTGCAATATTAATAGTAGTTTTTTCGAGTTTTGCATCACTCATTTGCGAAGCAACAGTTCTTTTCCAAATTAAATCATAAAGTTTTTTCTGAGCGACATTACCTTCAACATCTTTATTTGAAATATAAGTAGGTCTTATAGCTTCGTGGGCTTCTTGCGCACCTTTAATTTTATTTTTATATTTTCTAATATGCACATATTTATCGCCAAATTCCTTAGAAATTTTTTCTTTAGCCTGAGCAATAGCCATATCCGAAAGGTTAACAGAGTCGGTACGCATATATGTAATTTTTCCAGACTCATAAAGTTGCTGGGCAATCATCATAGTTCTTGAAACAGAAAAACCGAGTTTACGCGATGCTTCTTGCTGCAAAGTTGAAGTAGTAAAAGGAGGAGCAGGCGAGCGCATACCGGGTTTAACATCAATATCTGTAATCGAAAAATCGGCATTAATACATTGTTTTAAAAAAGTAATAGCTTCTTCTTTAGTATCAAATTTGTGGTTAAGTTCAGCATCAATAGTTGCTGTTTTTCCTTTATTATTCTTTGTTATAAAAACAGCGTTAATTTTAAAAGAATCATTAACTTTAAAATTTCTAATTTCCTCTTCTCTTTCAACAATAAGTCTAACGGCTACCGACTGAACCCTACCAGCAGAAAGTTTAGGTTGAACTTTTTTCCAAAGCACAGGCGAAAGTTCAAACCCAACTAAACGGTCGAGAACTCTTCTTGCTTGTTGTGCTTTAACTAAGTTCATATTAATTTTTCGAGGATTTTCAATAGCGTTTTTAATAGCATTTTTAGTAATTTCGTGAAATGCAATTCTTTGAATTTTATCATCAGATAGTTTAAGAGTTTCGGCAAGGTGCCATGAAATAGCTTCACCTTCTCTATCTTCATCAGTTGCTAACCATACTATTTCAGCATCTTTAGATAATTTTTTCAGTTCGGCAACAATTTTAACTTTAGTTTCATCAATTTCGTAATCGGGCTGAAAATTATTTTCAATATTAACACCTAATTTCTTTTTCGACAAGTCGCGAACATGACCAAAACTAGATTTTACAATAAAATCTTTACCAAGGAACCCTTCAATTGTTCGAGCTTTAGCTGGAGACTCAACAATAACTAAATTTTTTATCATTTCGCTTAAATTTGCTAGTTTGTAAATTTTTAAAATTTGTGCAAAGAAAACAAAAAAAAATTAAATGCGAAGAAATTAGGTTAAAAATAAATTTAAAGAGCTAAGAAAATAAAATATTAGAATTAAGATTTACGAGTTAATTTACGAGTTACGATTTTAGATTGACGA
>CAZDEU010000098.1:0-10474 GCA_964504265.1 uncultured Bacteroidales bacterium | reverse complement strand
TTAGCTAAGATAATAAAAAAAAATTAAGAATGTATTAATTTTGCAAAAAAAATTTTTAAATTAAACTTTCTGTTGTACATTTGCACCTTGTATAAAAAAGAATAAAAAAATGGCAATAATCGGAAAAATACGTAACTATTCGGGACTTTTAATAGCAATAATAGGTATAGCTTTAGCAGCTTTTGTTTTAGGCGATTTCTGGAGTGGGTCAAATACCCGAGGGTCTATCAAAGATTTTGGCGAAATTAATGGAGAATTAGTTAAATATCAGGAATTTGAAAAATTAGTTAACGATAACGTTCAAAATTATATTCAAAAAAATAATATTGCAAATATTGCTCCTAACGAACTCCATCAAATCAGACAAGCTGTTTGGGAAGACATAGTTAAAGAAAAAATAATGCTTGAAGAATATGTTGCTTTAGGCTTAGCTATTAGCTACGAAAAAACTTCTAAGCCTTCTATTAGTCCCGAAGAATTATCTGACCTGGTACTTGGAGCTAATCCTCACCCATATATTTATCAGAATTTTATTAATCCTAATACAGGAACGTTTGACAGAGAAAGGGTGCAGAGTATTGTTGACAATTTTGAAAATATGAGTCCCGAAGATCAGATTGCTTGGGTTGCATTAGAAAAGGCAATTAAAGATGAAAAATTAAATTCTAAATATAGAACTCTTATTTCGCAAGGATATTATACACCAACTGCTTTGGCCAAAAGAGAATACACAGAAAGAAATACTGTTGCAGAAGTTAGGTTTGTGGCTTTGCCTTATAAAGAAGTTTCAGATTCTGCAATTGTTGTTACCGACGAAGATTATAAAAATTATTATAATGAACATAAATATGAATTTGAACAAGAAAAATCAAGAGATTTAATTTATGTTGTTTTTGATATTAAACCATCGCTTACCGACAGAGCTTTAATAGACAGCACGGTTAGTAAAATATATAACGAATTTAAAGAAATTAACGACAAAGAATTGGTTACTTTCGTCAGAAAGAATTCAGAAGAATCTTATTACGATAGCTCTTTCTACTCCAAAGGTAGCTTTTCTCCTAAGGTTGATTCATTATTATTTTCATCTGATATCGGTAAAGTTGTAGAACCCTATGTTGATAATAATATGTATTTTATTCATCGTGTTGTTGCAAAAGAAACACGCCCCGATTCTTTAAAACCGGCTCATATTTTTATAACATATAAAGGAGCTGAACGCTCAGAAGATAACGTAACACGCACTAAAGAAGATGCTCAAAAATTAGCCGACAGTTTATTAGCAGTGGTTAAAAGAGACACTTCTGCTTTTTCGGCAATGGCTCGGGAATTTTCAGATGATTTGTCTGCAAAAGAAAATGGTGGACATTTAGGTTGGATGAAAGACGGAAGTTTATTGAAAGAACTTAATGATGCTTGTATAAATTCAAATATTGGCGATATTGTTATTGTTAACACACAATTTGGATATCATATTCTAAAAATATTTGATAAAACTAAAGCTGTTGAAAAAATTCAAGTTGCTACAATATTAAGGAGCATAAGTGCAAGTGAAAAAACAGTTGATAATATTTATGCACAGGCTGCTGATTTTGCAACTGAAGCAGTTGATGCAGGCGAATTTGAAAGAGCTGTTATAGATAAAAAATTAAATAAACGTACAGCTCAATTTGTAAGGGAAATGGATAATACTTTACCAGGTGTTGAATCTGCAAGAGAAGTTGTTCAGTGGGCTTTTGGCGATAAAACTGAAAAAAATGACGCTTCAGGGCAAATATTTAACTGTGAATCAAAATATGTAGTAGCAGCAGTTGTTGAAGTAAGAGAAAAAGGAATAGCGTCGTTAGAACAAGTTAAATCCTATATTGAACCACTAGTTAAACGCGAAAAGAAAGCTGAAATACTTACTGAAAAGCTGAAAAATAATATGAACGGGATTAGCGATATTAATCAGCTAGCAGTTAAATTAAATACAAAAGTTGATACTATTGATTATCTGACATTTTCGTCAAACAATATCCCTGACTATGGTTCGGAACCAATTTTTGTTGGCAATGTATTTACTCAATCAAAAAATATATTATCAAAACCAATAAAAGGAGATCAGGCTATATATGCTGCTTATATAGATAATATAAAAGAAGCTGAAGCCGAAGAAGATATGGCACCTTGGAAAGCTCAGGTAACTGGATTTTTTAAATCACGCTTAATGAATCCGCAAAACGATGATGTATATAATGCGTTATTCCGCAAAGCAGAAATAACAGATAACCGCAGGTATTATTATTAAAATACAAAATTATAATAATTGTAAGCGTGAGGCATCTTGCTTAATAAAAATAAAAAGCAATAGAGTGAAGCCCCACATCGAAGAGCCTCCATAGCTCAGAAAAGGCAAGGGTATGCCCACAACAGGTGCTAAGCCTATAGTCATACCAATATTTACCATAAAATGGAAAAACAGAATTGATGCAACGCCGTATCCATAAATTCTGCTAAATATCGACCTTTGCCGTTCAGCCAAATACATAAGTCGAAGCAATAAAAAAATGTATAACCCAATAACTGTTACGCTTCCAACAAAGCCCCATTCTTCTCCTATTGTACAAAAAATAAAATCAGTACTTTGTTCGGGTACAAAATTAAATTTAGTTTGAGTGCCTTGCAAAAAACCTTTGCCTAAAAAACCGCCAGAACCAACTGCAATTTTAGATTGATTCACATTATAGCCAGCTCCTTTTAAATCTGTTTCTTTACCCAATAAAACATAAATTCTTTTTTGTTGGTGAGGTTCAAGCACGTTATCAACAACGTATTCAACGCTAAGTATAAAACCAATTGCAAGAACAACTATGCTAACTAAGCTAATAATTTCTTTGCGTTTACGTTTCATCATCAAAAACAACATTAATGCAAGAAAAAGAATTACACCTATCAGAATAAACTTGTTCATTACTAAAGCAAGAATAAACAAGAGTATTAGTAAAAACAAAATAATCAGTATATTACCTGAAAGACCTTCGCGGAAAAGCACAAAAACAAAAGCAATAAAAACAAGTGCAGAACCAGTTTCCTTTTCAAAAACAATGAGTATGGCAGGGAGTAATATAAGAAAAAATGTGATTAATTTAGTTTTAATATCTTCCAATCGAATATTTAGTGTGCTTAAATATTTAGCAATTGCGAGGTTGGTAGCAACTTTTGCAAGTTCTGCAGGTTGAACTCTTATATCATCATAAATTACAAGCCACGATTTTGAGCCACTTGTTTCTGAACCCCAAAACAAAACGCCAATAAGTGTTAAAATTGCCAGTATATATATCCAGTATGCAAATTGACTAAAAAAACGAGAATCAATTATTAATATAAAAAATGCGAGTATGAATGAGGTAGAAATCCAGATTAATTGTTTTCCATATTTTTGTGAAAAATCAAATATTGATGTGTGATTTTCATCAAAAACGGCTGCATAAATATTAACCCAGCCAATAATAATCAGAACTAAGTACAATATTACTACAGTAGCATCAATTTTACCAAAAATATTTTTTGATTCTCTCATTTTTTGTTGTCATTGTAATTTATAACGCCATTTAATATACGTTCTTCCATATCTTTTCGTAACACTTTGCCATAAATATAATGTTCCATAATAAGGCTGGCAATAGGAGCTGCCCATGTTGAGCCATAACCTGAATTTTCAACTATTACCGAAACCACAATTTTAGGTTTATCGTAAGGAGCAAAAGCAACAAACAAAGAGTGATTGGCACCATGAGGATTTTGAGCTGTGCCTGTTTTTCCGCAAGCCTTTAAATTTGACATTCTAATGCCTGCACCAGTACCCGCTTCAATAACATCAAGCATTCCTTGTTTAATAACATCAAAATGAACAGAATCAATACCCGTAAATATTTTTTCTTTAAATAGCGGATTGGGATAATTAGGTGTGCCTATAGCTCTTACAACATGTGGTGGATAATACCATCCTTTATTAGCGACAATTACTCCCAGATTTGCTAATTGCAATGGAGTAATACCTATTTCGCCCTGACCAATTGCAAGCGAAATTATTGAAAGAGCTTTCCATCTGTTTTTACCATGAATTTTGTCATATACCTCTGCCTTAGGAATATTACCTGACAATTCGTTAGGCAAATCGGAACCTAATTTTTTGCCAAAGCCCATATTAACAGCGTGTTTACGCCAAGCCTCGAAACCCTCTCTAATATTTTTGTAAGATTTATTTTCGATTATATTTTTAAAAACCCTGCAATAGTAAGAATTACATGAAACCTGCACTGATTGTTTAAGATCTAATGGCGACATGTGTCCATGGCACCTGACCACTTTTCCGCCTCCAAGAGCAAAACCGCCTGAGCAGGTAAATTTTGTTTCAGGAGTTATAACTTTCTCCTGTAATCCAATTAATGCGTTAGCAATTTTAAAAGTTGAGCCTGGTGGGTACTGAGCCATTAAAGCTCTGTCGAAAAGAGGTTTGGCTTTGTCGTCTAAAAGACTTCTATAATTGCTTCCCCTGTTACGTCCTACTAAAAGATTAGGATCGTAAGCAGGGGCGGATACAATAGTTAAAATACCACCCGTTGATGGGTCAATGGCAACAATACTTCCTCTTTTCCCTTTCATCAAAGCCTCGCCATATTCCTGAAGTTTCATATCCATATATGTATATAGATTAAGCCCTTTAATTGCGGCTGTATCGTAATAGCCATTATGAAATGAACCCTTTTCGCGGTTAAAAACATCAACCATTACAATTTTTTGCCCTTTGCGACCTCGCAAAACTTTTTCGTAATATTTTTCAATTCCGGTTGTACCAATATAATCGCCTGGCGAATAGTATGGCTCATCTTCAATTATTTGGGGACTTACCTCACCAATTCCCCCAAGTGCATGAGCAGCAACAGGTTTTGGATATTTTCGTACTGTTCTTGCTTGAATATAAAAACCATGAAATTTAAAAAGTTTTTCTTGTACAAATCCATACATCTCTTTAGGAATCTGTTTTTCAAAAATTGATGGGACGTAAGGGCTGTATTGACGAGCAGCTAAAATTCTTTTATTAAAAACATCTTTTGATATATGTAATAATCTGCATAGTTCATTAGTATCAATATTTTTAGCCTCTTTGGGCACCACCATAAGGTCGTAAGTTGCTTCGTTGTACACGAGTAATTCGCCGTTTCTGTCATAAATTAAGCCACGTGCAGGAAACTCAGTTAAAATGCGTAGGGCATTATTATCAGCCATTTTTTTATACGAATTATCAATAATTTGAATATAAAAAAGTCTGAATACAAAAAGAATACTAACAACAATCATTATTATTGCCAATATATATCTTCTTTCTGAATAACCCTGCTTCATAATATTATTAATACAAACAGTACAAACTGTTTATAATTGTTGTTTAAAATTAAAATTTTAGCAATTTAAAAATATGCAGAATATTTAAATTATCATTTTTGCTTAATGCAAAAGTAGTATAAAGCTATATTATAAAAATGTAAATGTTAATAAAAACAAATAAAAAAAATCTATTTGTTTTTTTGCTTACTACCGCCGAAAAGCGAAAAATTAACATAACGTGAAGGATTTTCTTTCAGATCAATTATTAACAAATCCAGATTTGAGGAGGAAGATTCCAGTTTATTATATAGGCTATCGTTGTTAATAAGTAAACCGAGGCTACCCTCGCCAGAATTAATTTTTTGCATTATTTGATTGAAATCAGCAAGTGCCTCATTTGCATTATTTATGGTTTTATTAATATCGGCCTTAACCAAAGTATCGCTTAATGAAGAAAAATTATTCAAAATATTTGTAATATTCTCATTATTATTTTTAATGTTCTTACTAATAGATTCAACATTACTGACTATAGCTGACAGTTTGTATTTTTGCGTTGTCAGAAGTGTATCAACGCTAAAAGAGGCATGTTCAAGATTTTGAATAGTTATTTTTATACTTTCAAAGGTATGTGATAAATTTTCTCTGGTTTTATCATTAAAAATATAATGAACAACAGCAAGTACAGAATCAAGTGAAAGCATTAAACTTTCAGCTTTTACTTTAATTGGTAGCATTTGCATACTAACTTCCTGTTGTAAAGTAGTAGCTAATTCTGATTTCAGAGTATCGCCCGAATTAGCCATAGTATTAGAATTGCCCATAGCAATTACAATAGAAGCTGTGCCTAGTAAATCATTCTGAATTTTTGCTACTGAATTATCAGGTATTTCAATATCTTTGTTATTTATGCTAATTCTTACTAGTAACCTGCCTTTTTTATCGCCCTGAATAAAACTAATATTTTCAACAATTCCTATTTTATAACCATTAACAGTTACTGCACTTGAATTCACTAATCCATTAACCTGATCATATACAGCATAATAAATCTGTTTTTTGTTAAAAAGATTAGAGCCTTTGAGATAATTGAACCCCCAGTATAAAATTGCGATAGCAACAACTGTTATAACACCAATTTTTATTTCTTTTGATTTTTTCAAAGCAAATGTTTTAAAAAAACAAAATTACTAATCTTTTTTCAATAATTTTGTTGCTTCAGACGGAGATATTCTTACATTATTTTTAAAAGCAACTACAAAAGCATCTTTATAACCTTTAGCTATAACATCTTTTTGGATAATAACAGCTTCTTCTAAAGTAGCTACAAAACCAGTTGTATATTTGTAAGCACCTTGGTGAAAATATACTCCAACATTTTCAATATTTTTAAATTCATAAGAGTTTAATGGTTTTTGTGTTGATGATGAAGCAAATTGAACTTTAAAAACAATAGTATCGTTGTTTTTATTAATAAATTTGTTGTTAATTAATTTATCAGGATTATTGTCTGTGTTGTCGGCAAAAATATGTTTTTCATCATCAGGATTTGGATTTTCAATTTCATTAACATCTTCAGCATTAACAGAAACATTACATTGTTTGCCATTAACACTAAGCCAATATTCAGCAAAAGCGTTAAATATAGCTTTTGCAATATTATTCTGTCCTTTTTCAGACATCAAATATTTTTCTTCTTCGTCATTACTAATAAATCCTGTTTCAATAAGCACACCAGGCATAGTTGTTCTGTATAAAACTAAAAAACCAGCTTGTTTTACGCCTCTGTCGTGGCGACTAAGAAAATTTTTAAATTGTTTTTGAGTTGCAGTAGCAAAAATTAGACTTTGATCTAAATAAGCATTTTGATACAATGAAAAAATTGCATTTGCTTCAGGCGAATTGGGGTCAAAACCATCGTATTGAGAAAGATAATCGTCTTCTAATAAAATAGCTGCATTTTCTTTTTTAGCAACTGCCAGATTTTGTTCACTTTTATGAAGCCCCATTACCCACGACTCAGAGCCGTAAGCAGTTTTATTTTTTGAAGCATTACAATGCAAGCTGATAAATAACTCAGCCTGATTTTGATTAGCGATTTTAGCTCTTTTAAATAGTTCGACAAAAACATCAGTTTTTCTGGTGTAAACCACTTCAATATCGTCGTAAGTTTTTTCAATTAAATTGCCAAGTTTCAAAGCTATTGACAATACAATGTCTTTTTCTTTGGAACTTTTACCAACAGCACCAGGATCGTTACCGCCATGGCCTGGATCTATCACAATTTTGTGTGTTTTAGGAGCATTTTGCTGTACAGTTTGAAGTGATGCTGTTGTCATCATCAAACTTATCATAACAAAAATTAAAAAAATACGTTTTGCTCCCATTGTTTCGTAAAATTAAAAAAAATTATACATCATATTTGCATATTTATAATTGCAAAAATAGTATTTTCGCAAAAATACAGTTTTAAACTTGACAATTTTTAAACATATAACGAAAATAAAGATTTTTTATGTTTTTCTCTTAATATTATTATTAATGGGAATAGGCAATATTTATACCCAAAATGTTGCAGACTCATTAAATATTGATACTTTGAGGTTTAGCGTAAAATATGTTGATTCTATAACCAAAGCATCATTGCTTGCAGATACTAATATTGTAAAAGAGTCGCAATACGCTTTAGAATCTACTGTTGAATATAAAGCTAAAGATTCAATAAGTTTCGACATTAAAGAGCAAAAAGTATATATGTTTAAAAATACTGAAATTAATTATGAAGATATAAATTTAAAAGCTGATTATGTTGAGATTTTTTTCAAGAACAGCATTTTACAGGCAAAAGGGCTTCCCGATTCAAGTGGAATTGTAAAAGGGAAACCCGAGTTTAAACAATCGGATGACCATTTCACAGCCGAAACTATAAAATATAGTTTTAAGACAAAAAAAGGTTATATAACAGGTATTATAACTGAACAAGGAGATGGTTTTTTACAGGGTGATGTAGTTAAGAAATTACCCGACAATTCAGCATTATTTAAGGATGGAATTTATACGACATGTAATCACCACGATTCCCCTCATTTTTGCATTCATCTTACAAAGGCTAAAATGATACCTAATGATAAAATAGTTTCAGGACCTGCTTATCTTGTGATAGAAAATGTACCAACACCTTTGGCAATACCATTTGGTTTTTTTCCGAACAAAAAAGGTCAAACTTCGGGTATTCTTATTCCTGCTTACGGAGAATCGTCGAACAGAGGTTTCTTTCTTGAAAATGGTGGTTATTATTTTGCAATTAGCGATTATATTGATTTAGCTTTAAGAGGCGATATTTATTCACGCGGCTCTTGGGCTATCAAAGCTAATTCGTCTTACAATAAAAGATATAAATATAATGGTAATTTTAATATAAATTATGCCGAAAATTATATTGGAGAATCAGAAATGCCTGATTATCAAAAAAATAAAGATTTCTTCGTTAGATGGTCGCATAATCAAGATGCAAGAGCCCGGCCTAATAGCCGTTTTTCGGCTAATGTAAACGCAGGAAGTTCGTCATATAATACATTTAATCCATCGTCTACAAGTGATTATTTGTCGAACACTTTTCAATCTAATGTATCGTATCAGACTACAATAGCCGGAAAATATAATTTTTCGGCTAACCTGCGTCATAGCCAAAATACATTAACTAAACAAGTTGATATGAACTTGCCCGAAATTGCTTTTTCGGCTAACCGCTTTTATCCATTACGCAAAAAAGTGCAGGCAGGCAAAAGAAAATGGTACGAAAATATAAGTTTAAGTTACTCAATGAATGCACAAAACCGAATTTCTTCGCCCGATTCATTGCTGTTTACTGATAATGTTTTCAGACTTATGCAAAATGGCGTTCAGCATAATATTCCTCTTTCTAATTCATTTAAAATATTTAAATATTTTACATTAAATAATACATTTAATTATAATGAAAAATGGTATTTTAAAATTATAAATAAGAATTGGTATAATAATACAGATACATCATTTTTGGATATTGATACAATTAGTGGTTTTAAAGCTGCTCGTGATTTTAGCTTCAGCTCTACATTGAACACACGATTATATGGTATGTATAAATTTAACAAGGGGCCAGTAACGGCACTTCGTCATGTACTCACTCCATCAATTGGTTTTTCGTGGCGTCCCGATTTTAGTAATTATAGTTACGGATATTATAAATATGCTTTGTATGGCACATCAACACCTGTTATGTATTCAATTTTTGAAAATGGAATTTACGGTTACCCGCCTTCAGGACGTTCAGGGAATGTTAATTTTGCTTTGGCAAATAATCTTGAAATGAAAGTTAAATCGCGAAAAGATAGTATAAGTAGTACAAAAAAAGTTATTTTAATTGAAAATTTAACTATTTCAACTTCTTACGACATAGCTAAAGATTCACTAAACTGGTCAAATTTGGTTGTTTCGGGAAGAACAAAATTGTTTAAGAATTTGGACATCAGATATGCAGGACTGTGGTCGCCCTATGCTACCGATACTTTAGGAAGAACTATTAACAGGACAGTTTGGGATGAGACGGATAAAAAAAGATTGTTTGAACGAAAATCTACCGAATGGGCTTTTAGCTTAAACTGGAGTTTATCATCAAAAAATACAAAAACAAAAAAAATGCCCCAAAATAAAGACGATGCCGAAGTAAAGCAAATAAATGAAAATCCTGACGCTTACCTTGATTTCGATAATCCGTGGAGTTTAAATTTAAGTTATACACTACGCTATAATGATCTTGTAAATTTTACAAATGTTGTTAGCGAGCCAAATAAAGTTGTACAAACACTTTCGTTTAATGGTGATGTTAATATTACTCCCAAATGGAAAGTAGGCTTTACTTCGGGTTATGATTTTGAAAGCAAGAAAATTTCATATACATCAATAAATATATATAGAGATATGCACTGCTGGGAAATGGTTTTTAACTGGCTGCCCGTAGGGTTCAGAAAAAGTTATAATTTAACCGTAAGGGTTAAGTCATCGGTATTGCAGGATTTAAAACTTACTAAGAAAACAGACTGGAGAGATTTGTATTAAAAAT
>CAZDEU010000097.1:4966-10566 GCA_964504265.1 uncultured Bacteroidales bacterium | reverse complement strand
AAAACACCCTCTTTTTAAGCATAAAAAAACGTTGTTTTGTGTCCACTTTTTTTAGTATATTTCACTGAAAACTGACAACTGAAAGGTGTGACGTGTGCCGAGAGGTTTTTTTCGTTCCGAAAATTAGTCAGGGGGTGATTTGGATTCACCCCCTGACTTAGTTTGTTAAAAGATACAAACGACAGAAATGCGAGTGCTTGTTATGTTGTCGTTTTTGCCCTTATCACAAATTTGATGACAAACTATTTGTTATATAAAATCTTTATATAATAAACATATCACTCCTACGGAGCTTATAAATGGTGTGGGGGCGTTTTCGTTTCTTGAAGAAAATCGAACTATTCGAAAATTTCGAATAGTTCAAACCGAAGGAAGTCGTTCTGTTTCAAGAGAAGTTGACTTTTATAATCTGGATGCAATCATTTCTGTTGGCTACAGGGTTAACTCAATCAGAGCAACTCAATTCAGGCAATGGGCAACAGGAGTGCTTCGTGATTTTGCCATTAAGGGTTTTGTTTTAGATAAGAAACGCCTTGAAAACGGTTCGTATTTAAACAAAAATTATTTTGAAGAACTTCTTTCCGAAATCCGTGAAATTAGGCTGAGTGAAAGAAATTTATATCAGAAAATCACCGACATCTACGCTACTAGTCTTGATTACAACAAAGATGCCGTTATAACAAAAACATTTTTTGCTAAAGTACAAAACAAATTACATTATAGTGTTCACGGACATACTGCTGCTGAAATAATTTATAAAAGAGCTGATAGCAGAAAAGAAAAAATGGGTCTAACAAACTGGAAAAATAGCCCTGATGGTAAAATTCAAAAAACCGATGTAAACATAGCGAAAAATTATCTGAACAAAGAAGAATTGGAAGCTCTTGGTAGAATGGCAAATGCTTTTCTTGATTTAGCCGAAGATCGAGCAAAAAGGCATATCCCCATGACAATGGAAGATTGGGCACAGAGACTGGACTTATTTCTTGAATTCAGTGAACGTGACGTCTTAAAAGATGCAGGTTCAATAACAGCTGAAATGGCAAAACAACATGCCGAAAGTGAATTCGAAAAATACAGAATAGTACAAGATAGGCTTTTTGAAAGTGATTTTGACAAGGAAGTTTTTAAACAACTTGAAAGATTTTCGCAAAACCAAAGAAATACAACGAATGAATAATAAGTAATTGAAATATAAAATAAATAGTCAGGGGGTGATTTGGATTCACCCCCTGACTTAGTATATTAAAAGATACAAACGATAGAAATGCAATTGCTTGCGGGGTGTTTTTAATGTCGTTTTAATTCTTTTTTTGCCCACGGATTTGCAGGAATTATATTGGTTAAAAGGAGTGGAGATAGTTGGTGACAGCAAAATCCATCTATTCGTTTATTGTTATCGTTTTAGGTATTTGATTTAAACTCTCCGGTAATGTAACTAAATTACGAGGTAATAAAATTTCTTTTATTTTGCTTCTTTCTCCGGTGATAAAATATTGTTCTGCCAATAAACAATACATATGTGCATGAAATGCTCTTTTTATCATCGAACATTTTTCGTGAATACTATTATTTAAAGGATTGACAATAGCTTCAATGCTTTCATTTAAGTCTTGAATGTTTTCTCTATTAGAAATTAATTTATAAATTTCAAAAAGTTCGTTCTTATAGTCAAATAATCTTTTTAAATAGATTCCTTTTTCATGACGAAGAAATAAAATATAAACTGCTTTGGCAAGCGATGAAAGGGTGATTTCTATATTTAGATAATCAGGTAATAAGAACCTGAAATCATCAGTAATAATCAATTTGCTTAATTTATTTTCCGGGACAAATACTTTTAATTGTAGTTCTTTAATTAATTCATCAGGTAAATGATTTATAAGCAAATTGATATATCCGTTATTTAACATAAGCGTAGTTTTTTCTTGGATTTCCATCGCTACTTTATTCATTTCTTCTCTGAAAAGGGTTTGAATTTTTCTTTCCGTTTCATCAATATCTTGCGCTTGACATAATTTTGTGCTGTAATATGGTGTGGGTTCATCCAGTTTAGTTAGAAATTTTATGTTTTCTTCATCATGGAATCGAGTATAAATATTTTCACAAAAATATTTAATCTGTTCCAATATGTCTTTATTCTTTTTTATTTTAAAGTAAATAAAATATTGTTTTGGTAGTCCTTTCCTTTTCTTGTCATGAAAGTTGTTATAATAAAATATCAATCCTTGTTTTATATTGAATATACCTTTAATTTTTTCCTTTAATAATTTATAAATTTCGGTATTAGCTTTATTTTCAATATCATTATTAAAAAGAGCAATGTGTTCATTTGAATAATATGGATTTATGTATGATAATGTTTCCGAAAAGTCATAGCGAGGAAAATAGAAAAAATAAGCCTCTATCTTTTTAAACAAATCCCGGATTTCATCTAAATGGGCATTAATATACTCGTTGATTTCAGGATTATATTTTTTCTCAACATATATAATTGTGTTTTGTCTAAATGCATGGTAATTAACATTCGTTTTAAATAATTTATAGTTGTACATGATTTTTTTTTGCAAAAATAATCAATTTTGGCATTTCCTTAATTCCTTCAAATAATATATTGTTTTATTTACAAGGTAATATGTTAGAAAGAATTGAATGTCAAATATTTAACTGAATGATTGATGTTTATGCTTATATTGATAATGAGTAAAATGTGATTATTTACCTTGTGAACAAAATTATCTCACTTTCATTTTTTTTATTTTTGCAAAAAAATTAAAATAAAAAAATACAATGAAAAAGTTATTAGTATTATTATTTATGAATGCAGCACTATTAAGTGCTCAAGATTTTTATGCTGACACAACAGAGGGTGAATATCCTCTAAAAGTTAAATTTCATTGTGAGGGATTCTTTGGTCTTGTACATATATGGGAGTTTGGTGATGGAGAAAAATACCAATCCGACCAGATGGACTGTATACACACTTATACAACACCTGGTACATACACGGTAACATTAAGGGTAAAAGGCGATGACTATCTATGGGATACCCTTGTCAAAAAAGACTATATTAAAGTAACGACAGGAATAAACTCCATTAAAGAAAACCAAAGAGAGAACATCTATCTTTATCCAAATCCATGCAGTTCAATATTAAGCATTAAAACAGATCATGCGTTTCAAAATTATTCGATTATTGATATAATTGGAAAGGAATATGTTAAAGATCAGCCCTTTCAAAATGCCATTGATGTCAGTTATCTACCTAAAGGAGTTTATTATATAATTCTTCAAAATAAAAAGAAGCGAATATCCGGCAAATTTATGGTTGAGTAGGATTATTCAATAGGTATATAATAGGAAATAAATTTTATTAACTTTACTCTATTTATTTTGAAATAAAATTTATTCGTTTGTATATAATTGGATAATTTCATGTAAATTTGCAAAAAATATTCCAACCGTAGACTTTTTCAGTCTACACTGACTAATAATATATTTTCCGTTTATCATAATTTAAATTAAAAAAATGTTTAGAAAATATTTTATAGCTTATTTCGATTTTCTTGGATTTAAAGAGTTTATTTATAATAATAATATTGAAACTCAAATAAGAGTGCGTGAACATATATTTAGAGATATAGATTCTTCTTTATCTAAATCTAAAAAAATGATTTCCATAAATGGAAAAGCATATGCAGATTTGGAAAATGTTACATTAAATGTAACAAACTTTTCCGATACAATTATCATTTGGACAAATGACGATTCCGATTCTTCATTAGAAGAATTTATAAAAGTTGTTTATAAGTTTAATAAAGAGGAAATTATTCGTAATTTCCCGGTAAGAGGCTCCATTGTTTACGATGAATTTATTTATTACCATAATTCCATTCAAATCAGCGAAAACAGTAAATATATTGTAAATTCCGTTTTAGGAAAAGGAATTATTAAAGCATATGAAAAAGCAGAAAAACAGCATTGGGCAGGCACTGTTATTGATGAAAGTTTTACTACTGAGCTTATAGAGAGAGGTATAAATGCTAACGAGTTTTTATTGCCTTATGCTGTGAAATATAAGGTTCCATATAAAAAAGAAATTGATAAAAACAGTGAAGAAGAATATGTTTTAAAACTATCCGATTCTTTACTCGATAGTGATACATATGATAGTTATAAGAATGACATAATTAAAAACTTTAATGCTTACAAAAAAAATGAAAACAAAGACCATAAAAAATATGTAGAAGAAAAAATAAATAATACTTTAAATTTTTTTAAGACTTTTTTGAAAATTGATTCCTAAAAATAATTATTAATATGCGAATAGGTGAGATTATTAAATTAAAAGATACTTACGGATTTATTTCATACGATAAAGGGGATACAATTTTTTTTCATAAATCATCTGTTGAAAATAATCAATTTTATAGTTTACAAATCAATGATATTGTTATGTTTTCAAAAGTCCCTTCCAAAAAACATAAAGGAACACATGAAGCTGAAAATATTAAGATTTATAAAGAAGAGATTCTAAATCTTCAATTAAAAAAATACGGATATATAGATTCTAATGAGAAATGCAATAATCTATTTTTATTAATTAAAGATCTTAGACGTTTTAATCTAATACAAGAGGATAAAATTAAAAATTTTATAGTTGAAAATGCTAATTCATATTATCAATGTATTTTATCTTTAAAAACTAATATTGGATTAGATTATGATTCGGAATATGCATTAATTGATTTGGGAATTCAACAAGAAATTATAAAAAAATCTTCTGAAATTCAACGGTTAGATATATTTAAACTCCAATTTCAATCAATAGGATATGTAGATTCGGAAGACAAATGTAATTTGTTAATCAACTTGATTAAAACTTATTATTTTAATTTGATAGATTATAAAATCCGTGAATTTATTTATGAAAATTCTAATGAGTATTTTCGATGTAAATTAAAATTAAATACTGTTTATGGGTGGAAGTATGATTTAGAGTTTTCAATAAGTCATTTTGCGGAATTTGATAACAAAACACAAAAAGCAATTATAAGGAAATCTTCTGAAATTCAACGATTAGATATATTTAAACTTCAATTTCAATCGATAGGATATGTAGATTCTGAAGAAAAATATAATTTGTTAATCGATTTGATTGAAAGTTATTATGATGATTTGATTAAAAGTTATTATGATAATGGTTTGTTAAACGATTCGATTCGTGAATTTATTTATGAAAATTCAAATGAGTTTTTCAGATGTAAATTAAAATTAAATACTGCTTATGGATGGAAATATGATACGGAATTTCTAATTAATCATTTCGCCGAATTTGATAGTGAAACACAAAAAAAAATAATAAAAGAATCTTCTGAAAATCAACGATTAGGTATATTTGAACACCAATTTCAATCGATAGGATATGTAGATTCTGAAGAAAAATATAATTTGTTAATCGATTTGATTAAAAGTTATTATGATAATGATTTGTTAAACGATACGATCCATGAATTTATTTATAAAAATTCAAATGAGTTTTTTCGATGTAAATTAAAATTAAATACTGCTTATGGATGGAAATATGATACGGAATTTCT
>CAZDEU010000097.1:0-4866 GCA_964504265.1 uncultured Bacteroidales bacterium | reverse complement strand
TTAATCGATTTGATTAAAAGTTATTATGATAATGATTTGTTAAACGATACGATCCGTGAATTTATTTATGAAAATTCAAATGAGTTTTTCAGATGTAAATTAAAATTAAATACTGCTTATGGATGGAAATATGATACGGAATTTCTAATTAATCATTTCGCCGAATTTGATAGTGAAACACAAAAAAAAATAATAAAAGAATCTTCTGAAAATCAACGATTAGGTATATTTGAACACCAATTTCAATCGATAGGATATGTAGATTCTGAAGAAAAATATAATTTGTTAATCGATTTGATTAAAAGTTATTATGATAATGATTTGTTAAACGATACGATCCATGAATTTATTTATAAAAATTCAAATGAGTTTTTTCGATGTAAATTAAAATTAAATACTGATTATGGATGGAAATATGATATGGAATTTTCAATAAATCATTTTGCCGAATTTGATAAAGAAACTCAAAATGAAATAATAGTATTGGTGTCTGAACCCCATCGCATAGAGCTGTTTAAACATCAATTTCAAGCCATTGGATATGTAGATTCGAAAGAAAGATACAATGCATTAGTTGAATTAATTAGAACTTATAATTATCGTGTAAACTATCATTATGGTAATTATAATGCTTATTTATTAAAGGATTCAATTTTTAAATATATTTATGAAAATTCAAATGTTTATTATTGGTTAAATTTGACTTTTATTTTTGATTTTCTGAAATTTAAAAAAAGTAAATATCGTTATTATTTGAGAAATTGGTTTGTAAAATCTTATCAACATGTTATTTCAATAATTGACATTAATGTTGTAGGAAATCATGGCAATTATAATAAGTTGATTGATTATCATAATTCAATTAATAATTATATTATTCAGGAATTAAAAAAAATATTTATACAAGATAAAGCTATACAAAGTAGATTGGAAGATATTAAAGCTATTGTGTATGAACCTTTTTTTAATGAAATTGCAGCCAAATCCAGTGATGAGTTTAAATTAAAATTGTTTTTTGAAGGCTATTCGAGCGAATTGGATGAGACTTTATTGGAAAAGTATGTTTTACATTACCTGGGTGAAGATTTCCAAGATAAAGATATAAAAGACAATATCATAACTTACATGAATTCTTTAAAGCAAATAGGTGACGATAATGAATTCTTGGACTTGGAGATTGGCATTAAGATAGCAATGAAGAAAATAGAAAAAGAGGAATGTGTTTTACTAATTCGAAATATTTATGATAATCAAACAAATTTTTGTAAAATCAAGATGTATTTAAATCAGTATGTAAATCTAACAAAAGAAGAAGCTGAAAAAGAAATTTACCGTATTTTTCGGCATCAATATTTTAGATTACGTTATTCTGATAAAATGAAATTTATAAAAAAAGCAAAAGAGCAACTACCTAATTTTAAGCATGAACAATTAAGAAAAATTGAAACAGCTATTAAAGACAGAAAAGATGAAGATGGGAACGATATTGTAAAAGTTTATTTTAAAGATATTTGGTTTGAAAACGGTAAATTCAAAGTACTATTAAATGAAGATGATACAAATCCGATTTATAGCAAATGGTATTACTGGGATTTTGCAAAAGAGGGATTCAATATATTGCAATCTTATTTTTCCGAACTACAAAAAGGATATACACTTACCATTACCATATCTCAAAAAGGAGAAATTCTCAGAACGGAAGAATTAGAAAAGGGATTGGAAGAACTTGAAATGTTGATAGTAGTTGTTATAAAACATAAATCTCCGATTGAAAAAGAGATAAAACAAATTGCGGAAAATAATTTGGATGACTATGAAAACAGATATGCATTACTTACGCTAAAAGATATAAAGAAATTAACAAATGAAGAAAACAGTGAGTGTGTCTCTTATTTGTTTGATAATTTGCTTAAAACAAATATTCCTATATATGTTGCCGAAACTCTTTCAGATCAAAATAATTTTGAAAAAATTGGTTCTTGGTTATTTACAATTCCGGTTAATGAATCAGAATATGCTATTGTTTGGGAAAGTCAAAAATTAGATAGAGCAACACATTTATTTAAAATAGAAAAAGAAAAATATACGGAAATATTAAATAATATTAAAGATTATATATTTGATGAACAAGAGTTATTTAAACGTCGTCGTTTACATAGTTCGAGCGCAGATGATATTGCTTTAAAAAATAAGTTATGTTATTGGACACACATAGATCATGATTGGAGAACAGATTGTCGTAAATGGTATAATGATATAAAACAACTTATCCCTAATTTAGAAGAAAGAAAAATTAAAAAATAAAATAAATTAAAATAGACAATTTAATCAAAACATTCAATTAAAAAAAACATGTCGCTCCTACGGAGCTTAAAAAATGATGAGGAGTTGTTTTTGTTCTACCAAGATGTCGTCCCTACGGGACTTATGAACCGGAGGAGAGGGATTGTATTATGTTAATCCGTTAATTCTGTTAAAACAAATCCGCTTTAATCCACTGCATCCGTGTTATCAGCGGGCTATATAAAAAGCTATTATTAATTTTGTGTCGGGAGCCGAGAGGTTTTTCATTTTTTCCACTTCATATCGTCTCATCCTTATCTTTCTTCCCAAACTTCAAACCTTCTTCGTCCCATATTTCACGGTAAGCATTGATATAAAATGTGGTTGTTTCCGGGTCAAGGTGGTATAGATAGCGGCATAATCTTCGGTAGAGCAAAAGCATTTGATCATCAAAACAGAAATCGAGCATAAAATCAAGGGTATGAGCAATTTTGTTGCTATCGGTACAATTATCGTTAATGTAGTGCTCTACTATAGGTCGGTATTGTTCCACCGCTTCTTGAGCCAATTGATTGTGGCTTTCTATGAGTTGCTTAATGCTATCGAACAATTCGTTATTGGTATTATGTTCGGTCGTTTTCATTTTCTTTTGTTTAATTCGGCTTCAATTTCTTCAACAGTTGGTAAGCTGCTTTTATAATTATCAGGCAAAATACGGGTAAGTTCATAATCCGATATGCCAATAGGTTTATTAATATCCTTTAAAGCATATTCGGCAAACAGTTTATCTTTTCTTTGGCACAAAATAAGTCCAATAGTTGGTTGATCGGTTGGGTGTTTTAAAATGTCGTCTATTGCTGAGCAATAAAAATTCATTTTGCCTGCATATTCGGGTATAAAATCGCCCTTTTTAAGTTCAATAACTACAAAACACCTCATTTTAAGGTGATAAAATAAAAGGTCAACATAAAAATCTTTATTGCTTATTTCCAATTTATACTGTCGTCCAACAAAAGCAAAGCCTGCACCTAATTCCAGTATAAATTTCTCAACGTGTTTTACTAAATCCAGCTCTAATTCTTTTTCGGAAAATTCAGTAGCCAGTGTTGTAAAATCGAAAATATAAGGATCTTTAAGCATTTGTTTTGCCAAAGCTGATTGTAAAGGCGGTAGTGTCAGTTCAAAATTTGTAGCCGCGTTACCTTGCCGTTGATGGATGTTGCTTTTAATCATATCTGCAAGTGTATCACGACTCCAACCGTTGATTACGGTTTGCTGCATATACCAATAGCGGGTAGTCAAATCTTTTACTTTTTGAATGAGGATAATGTGATGTGCCCAACCAACAAGCAGAATTAAAGATTGTTGATTGTATGTGTTTTGCAACTCATTGAAAGAAAATGTTTCCGGAGATTGTTTTTTCTCTTCAATTTGCGAAACCGGTCGTTTCGTATTTAAACCAAATTCAGCATACTCACAATAGAATTGTATCATAAATTGAATATTCCGTTCCGAAAATCCTTTAATGTCAGATAGTTCATTCTTCAAATCATTCGCTAAACGAGGAATTACGCCTTTTCCCCAACCTTCTAGTTTTTGACGCTCATGAATCATTTTTCCGATATCCCAATAAGTGGCAAGCATTTCGGCATTTGCTGATACGTTTGCACGTAATTGTCCCTGTCTTACACGATTTTTAATTTCGTTTAGCAAATTGGAATAAAATTTTAGCTCAGTATTCATACATTAATACTTTTGAAATTTTCTTGTATTGTCTTTTGCAAGGCTTTTTTTCTTCGTTCAATCCTTTCGACTCAACGTGAATTTCTTTCAGACATTCTTCGTAGTCAAAATCAACTTATTTTTCTATTTCTCCCTCAAGTTTGCGAATTATTTTCTGCTTAAATTTTTTGCAAAAATACTCAAATTTTATTATCAATTTAATAGGGGAATGAATCCAATAGATTATTCTAATTTGTTTATTATGTAAATTATGTAATTCTGTTTATTGAAACATGTCGCTCCTACGGAGCTTGTAAATTTTGTGGGGGCGTTTTCGTTTCTACCAAGATGTCGTCCCTACGGGACTTATGGGTGTGAAAAATGGATGTTTAATCTTAGGGCAAAAAAAACTCAACAAACCGCTTTCTCGGCACACGGGACTATTCAATTTTCGATTTATCTATGCGTTGACATGTGACCTGCGACTTTTAGTAAGATTTATGAAAAGATATTACTTCTTTTTCTTCTGTACATACTCATCAATCGCTTTGGCGGCTTTTTTGCCGGCTCCCATGGCAAGGATGACCGTAGCGGCGCCGCTAACGGCATCACCACCGGCAAAAATGCCTTCGCGGGTGGTTTGTCCCGTTTCTTCATTGGCAACAATACAATCCCATTTATTGATTTCCAATCCGGGTGTAGTCTTGGCTATAATGGGATTGGGAGAGGTGCCTATTGACATGATGACCATATCGGTTTCCATGATAAATTCGGAACCCGGGATTACGATGGGTCGTCTTCTGCCCGAAGCATCGGGTTCGCCCAATTGCATCCTGACGCAGCGCATGGCTTTCACCCATC
>CAZDEU010000096.1:8520-10611 GCA_964504265.1 uncultured Bacteroidales bacterium | reverse complement strand
TGTTTTGAAAATGGTATCATTTTAAAATCCGATAAAAAATGATTTTAAAATATTCGACGATTTATCTAAAATCTTAAATTTCTTGTAGTTATAACGAAATCTTGTAGTTAAATCAAAAACTTGAGGTCAGTTGTTCTGAAATTACCATTATGGTTGCCTGAATTAACAACTTTAAAAGCTGGTACTAATGTTACATACATAAGTGTTGTAGAGTTTGATGTGGTGCCGTAAATATATATATGAAATAATAATTGTAAGCCCTACATTTATTGAGCAATAGATACTATTGGCATTATAAATGTTTATTTATAATATATTGTTTAAATCTATATATGATGAAATTATCAATATATTGAATAATGTTTAATAATATTCTGACAATAACTTTAAAGTCTGTTTTTTTATTTCAAGCAATTTTTCAGGAGAATTGATGTATTCTTTTTCGGAAGGTACAAGTTGGTATGCGTTATTCATAAATTCTTCCAAAATATTTACCTTACTCCTATCGTTATTTTTTTTATATTTATCGATAATTAATTTCATTTGATAGAAACATTCATAATCTTCAATTCCATCACGAATATTAATGAGCCTTACCGATGGATACAATTTCATATTCTTTCCAGGATATACAAGCTGTCCATCGCCGTTATAAAAACGATAAGTTTCATTCCATCTAAAAGATAATCCTGACCATGGAACATCAGGCCATTTTTTCCCTTTACGGATATCATCAATAAAAGGGTTAGTTTCCTTAGTCAAACTTTTGACGTTATTGTTATATGACCATGAATTTGTAAGATAATATAAAAAACCGTCTATATTATATTTACTTGCTTGCCAAAAAATAATACGTGGAGCAATAGCAGGATATTCAATAAAAAAATTAGGATATGGATGGTATGGAATACAACACACATACCACCACAATTCTTCGTTAGTATTAAATTTCTGTGTTTTTTCAGAAAAAGCAGAGGTAAGAGGCACCCAAATATCAACCGAATTTTTTAAGGTTTCAACTGGTTTTACAGTACAGGCAAATTTCAAATCATTATCAACCTGCCTTACAATATTACGCATTTGGGTAAGTTTTTGAAAATTATTTTGTTTTACTTCGTCAAATCCATATATATAAGTATATTGCATAAGATTATTCGACTTAATATATTTAATTTTCTTTATAAGTTCAGATTTAAATTTATTCACAGAGTTGCTTTGATTAAAATAACCGAGATATCCAAGATTAAAAAAATTTGCACCCCTGTCGATGCACCATTGCCAATCGTCTATAGGTGGATAAGTATGCCAAATATCTGTATATAACGACACAGGATTTAGTCTGTATTTCAAATAAAAAGTGTAATGTTCTTTATCAATATCTTTTGGGATAGAATCAACATTATAATATTTTAAAAAAGAATTTTTATCAAAAGAAAAAGCAGTTTTAAGGTGCATAGTTTCAGGCATTGCAAAGTCATATATAACTAATTTGATATTTACATTTTCGCAAGTAGTTTTATTCTTTGATGTTTGAGCTTTAATATTAATTTGAAAATTATAAATTCCTGATTTAATATCATAAGGGATATTATAATTAAGCCAAACCGATTTAACTTCGCCAAATTTAATAATAGACAAATCGTCATATATAGCAAATTTCAATAAATCATTATTGTATTCGCTAACATTTGCCAAAACCAGTGGGTCAGCATACCAACCATCATTAGTATTAGGATAAGCACTATAAGTACAGTAAGCATATTCACCCGAAAAACATTCAACTTTCCCTTTTGCTATTTCATTCCCTTTTGCAGTAATTTCAAGATTATAAATACTGTCGCAAAAAGGAACAATAATTATTTGCGTTGATTCCCATTCGCCCTTACATACAGCTACTTCAATTTCGCTAACAGGTTCGGGCAAATTTAGCCCTTGTTTGCTAGCTTTAAACATTGAATTAATAGGAGTAATTCCAAATAATGTTTGAGATTTATCATCATTAATGCTATTTTTTTGAATTTTAAGATAATTTTTTTTGAATCTTTTAATTATTTTTTTATTAATATTACTTTGGGTATTTTCATAAATATT
>CAZDEU010000096.1:0-8420 GCA_964504265.1 uncultured Bacteroidales bacterium | reverse complement strand
TAATTCGCATCTTTTCAAATAAAATGCAAATTATAATAGCTAAAGCGTTGATAAAACCCCACAAAACAAATTTAACGTTCATATTATGCCAGATACCCATTAATAAGAATGAAATAAAAGATGCGGTTGAAATAATAAGAATATTTTTTCTTTTTTTAACTATAGAATTACCAATAGCTTTTGTAAAAAAATCAGAAAAAGTCAAATGCCATCTGTTCCAGAATTCTTTAATATTTGTAGCTTTAAAAGGATAATTAAAATTATCGGGCAATCTGATATTAAACAATAAGGCAATACCAATTGCAATGCCTGTATAAGCATTTATATCAAAAAATATTCTAAAAATATTACATAAAGAAACAACCCATGCCTGAAAAAAATTAAGGGAATTAGCATTAAATCCATTATTAGCAATAGTAGCAAATGTATCGGCAAACAATATTTTAATAAATAAGCTGTAAAATATTATATATATAGCTTTGGAAATATTTAAAAAATTAATTTTATAAGTTAGTGTATCAAATTGTTTGTTGAAATTGCTGAAAGAAGTTAAAGGACCAGCAATCAGTTTAGGAAAAAATGTTGAAAATACCAAATAATCAATTAAGTTAATATGTTGATATTTTTGTTTATAACATTCTACAATATATATAATTTGTTGTAATATAATAAATCCAAAACCTAAGGGAACGAACCATACTGGAATTTTAAAATATGAATTAAAAATAAAATTAAATAATTCTACTAATGGAGCAATATTTTTTATTAATAACCATAAAACAACGTTTAATATTATTCCTGCAAATAATATGAATTTAGATATTTTAATGTTTTTTACTTTTGATAAATGTTGAACAATTAAATAATTCAGTAAAAATATTATCAACAAATAAATAATATTCATTAAGTTGATTGAGGCAAATAAAAGCGATGAGATTATAATTAGATAAATTTTATTTATTTCAGTTTTAAACTTAAATAGTAATGGAATTAAGTAATAAATCAGTACTATTGCGGGCAAAAAAATAAAGATAAATATATTGTTATTAAAATACATGTTTTCTTTATTTGAATAAAATTTGCGTTAAAAATTAAATTTCAAGCAATTTTTGTAATATTAATAAAAATAAAACAGTAAAAATAATATTAATTTCATTCAATTGTAATTTCATAAATTTCGCCTTTAAGCTCTTTAGCAGGAAAAGGGATATTATCTTGCGAATAAGGAGTACCGGGCCACCATTTTGTATTATGAAATTCCTGAGTAATTATTAATAACATCTGATTATTGGGTATTGAAGTAACAGTATTGTTCATATAGCCTACAACTTCAAGTTTATCTTTTTCAGGTCCTATACGCCAAATAATTTCTTGGGGACGCCAATCAATCTGAAAATAATAGTAATTGCTGCCAAAAAGCTCGTTATCATTAGCCCACGATTTTTGGGTTAAAGCTCTGTAATTATTATCCCATCGGTGCGATTCAAAAGTACGGGATTTATATTTAATTGGGCGGCATCCAGCACCAAAATCAACAGGTTCCATACAAGCCATATCCCAATTAGTACAAGCTACGGTAATTTGACCTTTATGTTTTAGCAGTTCATCGGGTTGAGGAATATTCCACGAATAAATATTTTTGTTATCGCTTACCCCATAAGGGAATGCAGGCGGAAAAGAATAAGACGGACAATAAGGAGAAGTTTTTAAAATTTCAAAATCAATTTCAGAATAACCGACATTTTTAACTCTTTTGTCTTCAGTTCCACCCCAATACGTCTCCATATAACCTTCTTTGTTACAATCGCGTCTGTGATTCCATTCACTTCCGCTTTGACTAATAAGCCACAAAGCGTTTGTAATACCATTCCACATATCGTGTACATTCAGCAGTTCAGTAAGTTTACATTTAATAGTGTATTTCCCATAAACAAAACCATGACGTGTAATTACGCCTGTATTTTGCTTTTCCCATTTTCCAAATTCGGAAGCAGGATTTATTAAAACAATTTTATTATTTTCAGTATCTGAAAAAATATTCTGACAAGGATATTTAGCCGTTGTAGGAGTAATGCCTATAAGCTCTTCTTTAGGAATAAATCTTTTGTTCCAGTTGTAATCCTTTAAAGTATAATCGCCGCCTGTTACATCTTTTATTAAAGGTATATTATACATTTTGGTTGAAGCGTCAACATAATGAATAAATTGCTGAAAAGGAGAATTTTTGTAAATATCTTCGTTTTGTCCACATAAATCGGTGAAATATTGCAAATTTTTGTTTTTTGGGAATTCGTTTGGATTAATATAAATGCCTTTATCTAAGTCGGGTTTAGCAATTACTTTTAAATATGTTGATGCTTTATATATGATTGTATTTTCAATGGAAGCACCTTCGCCATACAGGAAATAATAAAAAGGATTAACAAAATTACCTTCAAATAATTTACTTATATTACATATATAGTCAGGAATTATATGTTTTTCAACAATATCTTTTGTCGTAACAACAATCATAAATTTATAATTACCAACTCTGGGATTACGTTTCCATTTATGATTTATGCCGTTTTCAAAATATTTTTCTTCTGCTCTCGGGTTACCAGAAATTTTAAAAAAATCAGAAATTTTATAAAAATTGCCATCCGAAGGAATTTCATTACTTTGTTTAAAGCCAGTTGAAACATCCTGCCAACTACCGTAAAAATTTTCGTGAGCAAAAATATGTTGTTTAGATGTATTAGTATCAAGCTCAGGAAATTTATAGCTTTCGTTTTGATAATATATTTTATAATAAAATGTTTGAGGTTTATCAGTTTTATTTTTTATAGAAAATTCAAAAGAAAAACCCTGAGTGTCGGCAGTTTGCGAAATATTTGGAATAACAATACCATCAATAGCATTATTATAATCAACAAAAATCATTTTATTGTCGTTAAGGTCTTTATTTTCAGTACCAGTAGTATCAATAAAATAATTTGTAATAGGGTAAAAATTTTTAATTTCAAAAATATCGTTCGATAATATTGCATCGTTTTGCATATTATTATTGCTGCAAGAATAAATAAAAACTGTTGACAAACAAAGTAAAATAATATATTTAAAATAATAAAACATAGATTAATAAATATTAGGTGAATAGATTTCAATTTTAGCTGGGAAACCGAGTTTATTGCCAATAATTTGCTTTTTATCATCATTAGCTGTAAAACAACCGGCTATTGTTATTAATGAAGTATATTCGGGACTAATAAAATTGCCAGATAAAATATTCAAATATTCGTAATACTTCGGATTATTGTCAAGAGTATATCCATTAAAATCAATATTATATAATACTTTTAATGTATCATTAACCAAGTTTAAAGCTTTAAAATCAAAATATTCAGAATTATCAAAATTCAATAACATCTTATTATTACTAATGTTAGCAAAATAAAATTTTGATTGTTTTACAATTGAATTATATCCGTTATAAATGACAGATTTATTGCTGATACTTTCAAATTTTTTTGAAGAATTTGAATAAATCATAATTTCAAAAACATCAGAATTAATTTTTAAATTTTTACCATAAATAATAATCCCGTTTGTATTATAAGGTATTTTGCCACAATATACACTTATTTCATAGTCATTTTTTGAAAAATAATTAATAAAACCCTTTGATATATTATGCCATTTATTTGAATTCCATTCATTTAACGACCAGTTGAAATCCTCATAAACAATTAATAAATCAGATTTATTATTCATATTAAAATCGGTACAAAATATGTCAGCTTTTTTAATATTATTTACAAAATCAGCATCTGATTTAGAATTATAAAATTCTTTAAGACTAATTTTCAAATCATTATCGCAAATATTTCCTTTTTTATCTATATTATAAATTAAAAAAATATTATCATTTTTATCAAAAAACAAAACTTCATCAAAACCGTCTCCATTAAAATCAGCAGAAATAATTTTCAAGTTTTGCGATTTAATGTTTAAATTTTCAGGAATATTAATTTCATAACTTAAAATACCATATTTATCTTTACAATAATGATATAAGTAAGCATTATCATTAAAAGAAATAATTGATTCAACACCTTTAATATGATCTAAAAAATGGCCGGAAACAATAAGATTTTCATTAAAAAAGCTACTGATATTAGTTTTTTTAGCTGGTTTATTAAAAATTATTGGAATATGATTTTTATAAAAATAATTTAACTGATAAGGTGGACCGTAAGTTTTATAATTATTGGAAGTAAGGTCGGTAATATATTTTTCGCCAAATCGTTCACTTTCTTTGCCATAAACAATAAATAAATCGTCTAAAAGCATATCATTATCACTATTATTCCACAAATAAAAGCTAAGCATATCGTCATCAGCAAGTTCAATATCGTTTAACAAAAAATCGCCTGAAACATAAAACCATTCTTTGATGGGTAAATTATCAAAGCCGTTAATTTCAATACCTTTCCAATATTTGGTTTCACCATTTGCAGAACTAATGGTAAGCACTAAAGCCGATTTTAAAGTATCGCGAAGTGGGAATAAGTAAATGCTGCCTCGCATAGCAATTTTAGAAAGATTATCAAGCCCAATATCGCTGGCTTTTTTCTCAATAATAAAGCTAAAACTGTTTATACCAAAGGCTTTAGTAGAAGTAGCACCCGAAAAAGCAAGTCCATTGTACAAAGATTTTTCATTTTTACCTTTAACAACATTTTCAAAATCATAAAACTCAGAAAAGGGAGGTATTGAAGATGTTGTATTTATTATATGTTCATTAGCTTTTATATTAGCTTTTTTCACATATTTATTATTCCTGAATACAAAAAAAATAACAATAATTAATATTATGCAGGCAATTACAAAAAGTATTTTAATATTTCGATTTAGCATTAGTAATATATGTTATTATTTTATATATGATAAAGAATGATATTAATAAAAAGAAAAACTAAATCCATTTATTCCAAGATGAGTATCAAAATTAATAAGGTCAATAACATTAAGGTCGGCATCGGTAACAACAACATTAATACCTCTTAATTTGCGTGAATAATCAACATCATTAATTTTAATTATACTTTCGTTGCCATAGTCATAACCTGATGAATGCACGAAAATATCTTTAGAAATAAGAATTCCATTAAGATAATTATTTTGATTTAGCGTAATTTCAGCATTATTAGAATTGTTAATTTTCTCAAAAATAATTTTTTCATTTTTAATAATTGCCACCCAAGAACCTCTGAACTCTAACTTTTCGACTTGAGAACCTAATTTTTTAAAATAATCTTTAATTGCTTGCGATAAGTTCTGACTAGCTTCATCTTTTACTGAAATAAAAATAGTTTTATCATTATATTTTTTAAGAAATGAAACACAATCGTAGGTTTTGGGGAACCAGTCGGCTCTAAAATTTTTATTTTGTTTTGAAAGACCTACAAAATAACCATCAAAATACGCAAAGCCAATTTTATGGTCAGTAATAAGGTCATAAAACCTGCTAATATAATTTGATGATGTAACAATCATTATTTTAGGTGAAAAATATCCATGGCTAATCATTGATTCAAAATCTTGCGTAGCATTAAATTGCTTTACTCTGTCGGCACGTGCTAAATATCCTATATTAATTTTTTTATCCATATTTGCAGCTAAATATGCAAAAGGAATATAATCGTCTTCAAAAACATATTGTCTGTCGAAAGGTGGATAAAATAAAATTTGGTCAACTTCAGAATATAATTGTTTCCATTTATCAAAATCAAAATTTATAAATTCTTCGTAAGGTTTATCAGTTAAATAGAAATTACGCCTAAGTGGTTGAATATCAGCGAACTGAATAATAAAGCAAATAGCAAGAACAATATTAGAAGTTTTTTGTGAAACGAGATTGCCCCTACCGAAATAAACAATAATAGTAAGAAAAATAAGATAGTACAGGGGCCAAATAAAACGGCCTGTAGAACGGAAGGGAGAAAGCAACTGCGTAACAGTTTCAGAAAGCGGTATTTCAAAAAGCAATATATTACCAAAAGTAATAACATTAGATAAAGAAAAAACAAAGAAAGCAATTGCAATAAACACTAAGATAAAATTGCGGTGAACCGAACTTTTTTTAACAGGAGTAACAGCCGGATAATAATAATAGCCTGCAATTTTAACAACAATTAATATTAGAGCTAATAAAATCATTCCGAGGCCTAAATAAGAAAAGCCTTCTAATATTTGTTCGGGTGTATATATTGGCAATTCGTTAATAAAAGCAGAGGCACCAGAAGGGTTGAATAAAGAATTAAGATTTGTTGAAAAATAACCATAGCCCCAAACCGATAATTCATAACCAGAAGAGTTACCGATATAACCAGTTGAATACCAACTGGTTACAATAATAAAAAAACTTACAGATGATAAAACAACAAATTTCAAAAAACCTTTTAATTTGCCGTTCAACATCATTTTCCAAAACAATGCTATTGTAAAAACAGCGGTAATTACGCAGAGGTATGGGTGAATTAAAGTACTCAGGAATAAAAAAAAGAGTTGTAAAAAAACAGATTTTTTTCTATTATTTTCTTTTTTAGCATAGAACCACAGCCAGAAACAAGCTATTATAAGCCAATGAGCACAAAGAGCAGGATGTTGAAAGCGAACAAGCAAAATAGGAGAAAATAAAAATAGAAGCACTCCGATAATTTGCGGCAACAAAGCAATTTTAAATTCTTTAAGTAAAAGAGCGGCAAATAAAGCTTGCAAAGAGAAGCATAACAAAAACCAAAGACCAATATATTGAAAAGCATCGGGCAAACAATTATTAAAAATTTTAAAAATGAAGGCAAAAAGTGGAATTGAGTCGGTATAACCAATATAAGTGCCGACTGGATAATAGAAGTCGTTGATTCTTCCAAGCGGAAAACTCCATGGAGCATCGCGGTAAAAGTGCCAGCCCAAAAAATGCTGAGCCCAGTCGTGGTCCATTAACCAGCTTATGCTTGTAACATCCAAAACTACAAAACCGAAATGGTATTTGAATATTCCAAATATGGCGATAAATGCTATTAATAATGAAATTAGAAAATTATTTTTTAGGAAAGTATTTAAAAATTTAATATTAATTATGTTTAAAAACAGCCATTGCAGATGATAATATACAGTTCGGAAACATATAAAAGCAAAATTCTTTAATAATGAGATTTGCGAAAAAATAAGAAAAATAAAAATAGAAATTATTGCAAATAAAAACCATAATTTATAGACAAAAATGGGCCATAAAAGCAAAAGAGCAAAAATTAAAAATGATTTGGCAAGTTTAAGGATTTCTGCATTTTCATCTTTTTTTTTAAGTAATATTGCTACAATCCAAAATATAATTACAAATAAAACAGCAACAATTACAGGCGATAATACAAGACGTGCAAAAGTAGATTCGCTTTCTTCAAAAATTGAGCGTAATGTTGTTTCGCTATGAAAATAAAACCACCTTAATTGAATCACAAGCCCTGTTACTAAACCAGCAATTACGACAAACATCAAAGAAACATAGTTTAAAGGGGCAACATTTTTCATAAAGTTGCTCATGGCTTAAATTTTTTATAATGATTTTTAATTTTTAACAGTTCTAAAGGGACTTTAAAAAAATACAAAGGAGAAATTTTAGATTCACCTTTTTCGTACCAATTGTTTAAAGGTATTTCAATCATCTTACTTACAGCTACTTGTCGGCCGTAATAAATCATTGTTCTAAAAATCAGTTCAATATCAAACAACCAACGACTACACAAAGGTTCAGCAAATATTTTTTCAGCTAAATCCGATTTAATGAGCTTAGCACCACATTGAGTATCGTAAACACCTAATTTTAATATTATACTTGCAAAAGTTGCGAATACTCTTCCAAAATAATGGCGAATAGTGGTGCGTTCAATCTTGCTGCCAAGACGTTTAATACGAGAGCCTAAAAAGAATGACTTATCAGGAAAATTATTAATAAATTCTTCAAAGAGAGCTATTTCACTCAGGGGTGTAGCAAGGTCGGCATCCATAAAGCCAACATATTGATATGTATTATTTTTCAATATTTCTAAAAAACCGTTTCTAACTGCTTCAGCCTTACCAACATTTTGCTTTAAATCATTAATAATAATTCTGTTGCTAAATTTTTCACGCAACTTGTTTAAAACAATGATTGTATCATCTTTACTTCCGTCGTTAACAAAACAAAAATCAATATTTAAAGAATTTGCAATAAAATTTTCAAATTCTTCGACAGGCAAACGTTTTTCTTCGTTAAAACATGGAATAATAATACAAATTTTCAGCATTTGTTATTGCTTTAATGCAAAAGTAGTTTAATTATTTGGGTTATTCGACAAAATTAGTGAAAATTTAAAAAATATTTAACTTTGCAATAAAAA
>CAZDEU010000095.1:0-10758 GCA_964504265.1 uncultured Bacteroidales bacterium | reverse complement strand
AAATTATTATATATGATATTCAATAATAATTACAACAATAATACAAAATAAAAAAAAAGATATGAATTACACTAATTAGTTTTTTTCTTAGTGTCATTCATCACAATTGGAATATCATTCAATGTTATAGAATAAGATTCCAAAAATCTTTTCATTATCTCTTGGGCTTCTTTAATTTTTCTTGGGTCGTTGATAGGCAGATTAAACATACCGAAACTATCAACACTCTTTAAAAATCGTTGCTTACCTCTTTTTATATCTATCTCTAAAGTTATAATGGTCATATTTTCACCAATAAGAAATAGTAACATAACATAACTAATATATATTTTTAATCTATTACACACATAAAAAATATCAATATTTATATTTATGTTTGTTACAATACTGATATAACAAAAACTCAAGGAAGTAAAAAAATATGAATACAAAAACAGAAACAAAAACCGAACCAGTAAAAAAAGAGGAACAGTTTTTTGACCTATCCCAAATTAAATTCAAGGCCAAGGAACCAAAAATTAATTATACTGAGATCATCACACGACTAAAAAGTGGTAAAGTTTACCTCAGTGGCAAGACAAAAAACAGCACATACAACATTTCAAAATATCTCAGAACACAAATGAACTACACGACCAAAGTCTTTGAAACTACCGATGGTAAATTTGGACTCATGCCGATAACAACAGAAATACAAAAACAATAAACAAATTTACCAATCATCCCCTATTTTTTTAACATCAATAATTAACACAATCCTTTTTTTATCATCCTGACAGTGCTATCATGTGCTATCTCGCCTGATATACTTGTTATATGTGATAATGTTAATATATATCTATCACTAACTTAATGTAGGAGCAAAAAATATATGTCTTTAAATAAACAACAATTTGACCCACCACAAATTTATATTTTTGCTATTGGTGAAGCAGGAACAAAAATAATTAAAGGTCGTGTGCGTGAACAAAAAATATATATTGGTAAGAAAAAAGAAGAATTTAGTATATCATATGACCGTGATGCGATAACACGGGCATATTTTGGATTTCGAAAAGGATGGAAAACTTGCATATATTGGAAGATAGGAACCAATGAAGCAATAAATCTAAGATCAAATAGTACATTTATACCACCACTAACACAGACAGAAAACAGAGAATTTATCAATAGGACAAACATGGAATTAAAATCAAAAAAAATACAAATGCTTTCCGATACACAATTTGCAATATTATTGATAATGATAATTGCAAGTATAACAATATCAATGTTGGTGTTATTTGGTGTACAACTTAATGTTGGGTCAACATCAACAACAATACAAACAATAACTAATGCTACCTCTACCCCATCACCAATACAGGTATTACCATAAAAGGTGAAAAATAAATGTCCGATAATCCAACAGAGGAACAAAAAAGAATAGACGATCAAAAATTCACCGATGGGCTTGAAAAAATCAAACTCATACTCGACATCGTGAAAGGAAAAGATAATCCAAAAACAAAACTAAACGCAATACTTTCACCTGACAAAATAGTAACATCATCAAATATCAAACCACTACAATCAAACGCAATACACGATAGGATTAGTGTCGCTAAACTATATCCTAACCTGTATGGTGATCTTGCAGACGAGTCAAGCGTTACGATGGAATTGGCATTATCCATTAATGGCTTTGGACTTGAAAAAGCCATACAATTTGCAAGCGCAATAGAAGCTTCAGAGATACTAAAAAGCCGATACAGTGACGGAATAATAACACAATCAAACCAAAGAAAAGGAATAATACAAAAAATAAAAGACCGTAAGGGAGATAGACAATAATGAGTGAAACACAAACACAATTTAACATAGATGAATACAATTACCTCTCACAAAAACTCAGTCGTGTACCAAAATTTGGGAGAGTATATCAACAACTCGCATGTCTTAATCCAGAAGAGCGTGAAATTCTCGGAGTGTTAGAAGGAATACAAACACTTGATTTCATTCCACAGAATGTTAAGGACATTGCAATACAAATTACACCTTTTTTGGTGTGTATTGGTATTGCAGAATGGGAAAGAAGTGAACTAACCGATCTTGGGCTACGTGTGGGTGAACGTGTAAAAGAAAAAACAAAGGCTAAGGGAGAAGATGAATAATGTCGCTCCCCATACCAATATCAGAACCTACGATTGAAGGCGATCTTGATAATATATTAAAAGAAATATTTTCATTCACTGCAATAGTAATGATAGGTGGTACATGGAAAGTTGGAAAAACAGACTTTGCACTATACTTATCAAAAAGACTAAAAAAATTAGGACTCATAGATGAATGTGCATCAAACATTGACACACTTGGATATTATCCACAAATTACCGATCTTGAAACACTAAAAGATTGGTTAGGAAATGACAAAGTAAATAAACTATATATCTTCGATGAAGCAAGCGAACACTTACCAAATACTGGATTTATGACTTCGAAAAGTCTTGGAATAAAATCAATAATTCCACAAATATCTAAAGCACATGGCAGAATGTTAGTTGTAGGACATAACATAAATAAAATTGACAAAACCATGACCGATAAAACATGGTGGCGTGGTACATTTATAAAAAATAATAAAACAACAGCAACATTGATATCTCCATTCCTAAAACATTCATTAGTTATTGAAGATATCCCAAAAACAAGTATTACCTTTGACCCCGATACACTCGCACCATTCTATGAAACAAAAGAAGAAGCACAACAAAATAACACAGAATCAAATACACAAAGTTTACTAATTTCAGATAATGAAAAATTATTATATGAATGGGCATTCAACAATAAATCATGCAAAGAACTTGGTATCCATACCATGGAATTAAATAGATTATTACGTGGTGTTGTGCGTGTTGTACTTAATACCAATATTGCATCAAGAAAAAATAATATAAAAGCAAAGGGGAAGGATGATGATAATTAACGAAAATATAGAGATTGGAGAAAAATCAATAAAATACTTTACACGACTAATAATAATTGGTATTGTATTTGTAATATATAACGAAATAACTTTACCAATATTTCAGCCATGTGCATTAAATAATACAACAATACAAGTTCAACCTCAACAATCAATATTTACAATGATATGGGGAATAGGATTATTAATATTAATAGTATTAATTGCATATTATTCCATATTATTTATAGAATCATTATATGGGACTAAAGACATACCATGGTTTTTCAGAAAAATAAACAAATAAAATATTATTTTTTTATGTGTAAAACACTATTTTTACCCTAAGATTTTTATATATGATCTGTCAACATCATACTAAAAATACTCAGGTGGTGAATGTCCATGGAAATTTCGAAAAAGATGGGTGAATTAATCGGCGGATTTCTTGTTTTATTCTTTGGTCTGACTCTGACACTCCCAATATATGAGGAATGCCAAGCAGTAGCCGCTAACGTAACAGGCACGACTCAAGTATTTTATGGTACAATCATACCGCTTATTTGGGCTATCGGTATTGTATTTGCTGGTGTCGCTCTCTTACTATCATCCAGAAAAGAATAATAAAATAAATACCCAAAAAAACAAAATAAATCCCCTTTTTATTATTGTGATTAATTCAAAAAAATATTTTTTTGTATTAATTGATATTTTTTGTCAATGTTAAATATCATTATTTAATAGAATGGCATAAATATATCTTTTCCATAGTATGATATATAAATATAAAAAAGGTGAATCAAAAACATGAGTATTGCACAAATAGTATCTACACTAACAACAAACGCCGACACAATTATTTTTGGTTACAATCTGACTTCAATATGGGCAATCTATGGACTTTACATCGGTGTATTCATTCTTAGTATAATTTGCTTAATTTTTGCAAAAATTGCAGGATTCTCAGGACTAATTGTCGGTTTAGTTGTTGGTGAAATTATCGGAGTAGTTTTTTGTACATTTCCAACATGGACAATATTCTTAATCGCACTTACGATCATATATTTATTATTCTTTGGTCATAATAAAGGAGGCAATCCAAACTGAATATTGGTCCATTACTAATTATCGTTGCATTTGTACCATCATTATGTTATATGTTTATAACTAATGATTGGTCTGTGTTGATTAATGCAACGGTATATAGTGTAATAGTAACAGCTATTGTAGGTGGAATAGCCGCAAGCACAAATATTCTGGATAGCGGATTAAATTCATTTGGTTCAATGTTAACCTTTTCATCAGTATTTTCAACAGTGTTGTATATATCACTGATTGCAGGTGAATATGGGAAATTAGGCATTCCATACGAATCGGTACTTGATATATTTTCAACATTGTTATATGTGCTTGGGTTTTTTTTCCTAATAACATCAAGAAGTGGTGGAGAATAAATAAATTATGGATACAAAAATAAAAACTTTAGTAAAAAATAATTATCAATCCATAGTATTATTAATTGGATTATTAACTGTTTTTTATTGCTTATCCAATTTCTATATTATGAACACGTCCCAACAATGGATAATAATATTGCAAATTGCAGTAATGATAGTATTTCCATTGTTTTTTTATGGGGTATATAAAATAACAAGAATTGAAGAAAAAACACAAAAAATGGAGAAAAACATATATGAAAAACTTTAAGACAAAAAACATAATCTTAGCCACAATAACAATACTATTAATAAGTAGTATTGCTGGCTGTATAGAAAATACAATTGGAGCGATGGTTTATTATGAATCATCCAATTGGGAAACATCAAACGGTGACTATCTGGATAATGGATTCTGGACAGAATATTATGGCAATTCTTACCTTGTAGAAGGTGACAATACAATATATTGCACCGTCTATGATGTTGACTTAAACCATACATTTGCAGTTACACTTGGATACAATACAATTAATCCACAAGGTACATCAGACAGTGATGATTTTAGCGGTACAATACTATTGGGTTCAATTGTTCCACGATTAGCAGTAACCGACGAATTATCATTTTATACGCCGATATTCTATACAGCATACGATTTACATCTCTACATGACTAATGCAGGTGGACACACATTTAATTATATAATTTACATTAATGGAGTCTATTTCACACAAACAATAGGAACAACTGAAACAAGTTTTACATATCAATTAAACGGTTCTCACGGATATGCTTCAAGTGCTGGATATGTAACAACATCAAACATAACACCTGACGCAAGCGACTATTCAGTGTTATTCGTAGAAATGGCTGGCAGTACAAGCAACATCTACAGAACAGACCTATTCTTACCCTATGCAAGCGTAAGTTTCGATTTCATGTACAATAATTACACCGATTATTATGTGTTACCAATAATGCAATTTACAGGATTATATGGAGAACTCTGCAGAGCAGGTATAGCATCAAACGGTGGTGCTAATCAAGGAGTATTCTTAGAGTATAATTCAACATCGGGAACAACAACACAACTTTATAACTATACAACAACATTACAAATAAACACATGGTACACAATGACTGTTAACTATAATCTTGGGAGTGCAGGAGTAGGGTTCTGCCAATTATATATTGATGGTGTACTCTGTGAAAGTGTTTATGTTGACAATTCAGGATTAGAACGTACAAGAGCCGTCACAATTGGATGTATCGGAGCAATCAGTTACAGTAAACTTTTATATATGGACAATGTGCAAATTTCAGACGAAAACTTGGCAACAATTACACCACAAACAGCAATACCAAAAACTTTACAATTTTCTGGATATACTTGGGACATCAAAAACGCTATCGTATTCGGTCCCGGTCCTTGCACATGGTCCGGTCAAAACGCATACGTTGATAATGATGGATATCTACACATGAAGATTTCATATAATAATGGTCTGTGGTATTGTAGCGAAGTCATAACTCAACAATGGATGACTTATGGAACTTACACCTACACTTTACAATCCGCTTATGGTATTGAATTATCAGAGGTACTCGGACTCTTTTCATATGCAGACGATAATAACGAAATTGATTGGGAGGTTTCACAGTGGTTAAATCTAACACGTGATAACAGTCAAGCAACAGTACAACCAGAGCCATACTATCTTAGTGCAGACGGTGTTACAGGTGGAAATCAAGCAAGATTTAACTTAACTTACACTGGACAGGTTACATTTGCTTATACATGGACAGCTACAGGTGTTAATTTTCTTGCATGGATGGGAAATTCAAGTACATTATCACAATATACGTTACTTATGAATTATACAAGTTCGTTTAATATGCAAAAAAATACATTTGCACCTGTTCATATAAATTGGTGGCTTGTAAACAATACCGACCCAATAAGTGAAACTGGAAAAGAAATCGTTGTAGAAAGTTTCACATACAAACCCGCAAGCGGAGTATTTGATGGAAGTACAACAATAAACGGAACAAACTATTATATCAGTGGTTACATCTCAAATCCATTAGATGGAGGAATATACGAAGTTAATAGTACAAACCCATTAACATATAGTTGTGTTTACAATTCAAACGACAATGCCAAAATTTACTGGACAGAATACAACATCGGAACCAACACAATAGTTTATAATGCATATGAAAACAACAACTTTAATGTTACATCTAAAGCAGTAGGAGTTTATAACTTAACAATCACGGCAATAAGTGACCATCTCTTAGTAGCAAGCGATACAATAATATACACTGTTAGAAATTCAACAACATACATTAATATTCCAGGCGATACTGGAAACGGTGACGGCGGAGGTACAGGAGAAAACGGAACAAGTACAGGTAATAGTACAATCACAATAGGAAACGATACATACACAATCAGTGCATATATTATAAGTCCACTAACAAATACTAATTACACTGACATATCAACAACTAACCCACTGTATTATACTGCAATAATATTTACAAATGATTCAAGAGTAACAGTTAAAATGTTTTGCTATAGCATTACAAGCGGTTCATGGTTCTACAATGCTGATACTGATGGTGTAACAAATATAAATATAGCAAACGGAACATACCAAACAAGATATAATAGTATCGCAACAAGCCAAACAGCAGGACTATACAGACTACAATTTACCATTGAAGGGTTACACGGTGAATATGTTACAAGTTCATACATAATATTCAGAGTTGTATCTTCGGCAACTGCAATACCAACAGATGATCAATTTAACATAGGCGATACAAATATCAGTGCTGGACTAATGTATGGGTTAATCCTTGCAATAGTCCTAATAATCGTATTTCTGGTATTTTATTTAACCAGACGAAAAAGGAGATAAATATATATCTCCTTACCAATAAAATGTATAGAGTGTTAAAAATGACCCTTCAAAGATGCGGAAAAAAGAAAAGAAAAACAAGAAAAACAAGGAGATAAAACAAAAATGAATACAAAAATAAACAAAAAATTGATAGCCATAACCTTTTTTGTTATGGTTATCATATCAAACTTAACACTTTTCAGCTTCGCAAGTGCAAACCCCGACCCGACATTTACAAACGTCGGTTATACAACAAATATACAAGGTCAATCTTGCACAATATCGGCTATAATTGTTGATTCAACACCATTAACACCAAACGGATTTTTCCAGTATAGTACAAATGTAAGTGGGTCCGATGTTTGGAGTTCTATAGTCAATTTTACAAATACTTATTCGCAACCAATATCGACTACATTCACAATAACAAATAATGTAGGAGATACGATTAAATTAGTCTGGAATGCGGTCAATAATAACCAAATAGGCACACAATATACTGTTTACATTACCGTTACAGAACAGCCTATAAGTACACCACAAATATCTGAAATAACATATTCCAACACTAAAGCAGGAAGCAATTGCACATTAACAGCTTTAGCTACTGACACAATATCTCTTTCAACAAATGGACAATGGCAATTCGGAACAAACAACACCGAGTCGGGAACATGGATATGGAGTACTGCACAAAACTTCACACAACAATATAACCAAGAAATCGGTGTAACCATGACACTAAATAGTTATGCTGGAAACACAATCGCCTTTATGTGGAATGCAACTAATAACGCTGGAATTTCTAATTTCTCTGAAATACAAACCTTCATTACAACAATTAACACAAGCACAACAAACCAAACAATCTACACCTATGATACCAATACAACAGCCACCCTTTGGATGTTTGTTATTTTCAATGCTATACTTATTTTCGGTGCAATTATAGCTTACCTTTGGGTCCCTGTTATCGGGATAGGCTTCGGTGTTACGGGAATATTCGGAACTGGATTCTTTGCATTGGCAGAAAACTTGGTACTAACAAGCATTACAGACATAAACACGG
The DNA here is from genome assembly GCA_964504265.1 of uncultured Bacteroidales bacterium. Lineage (GTDB taxonomy): Bacteria > Bacteroidota > Bacteroidia > Bacteroidales > JAKIYJ01 > JAKIYJ01. The sequence goes on along the minus strand of CAZDEU010000095.1, from coordinate 2,394 downwards.
GAATTGTTACAGTTACATTAATGCCAATCGGATATTTTGTACTTATGCCAATCGCATTAACGATCTTGAATATTTGTATTCCAATTGTAAAAATGAGAAAACACTAAATTTTCTCTTTTTTTTTTTCAAAAAAAAAAAATTAATATTCGTTATCGTCATAATCGTCTTTTTCTTGCTCTTTTTCGTTTGTGTATGCATCACGCATTTTATGATATTGATTCCAAAATCGTGTACTGAAATCACCTTGAAAACTGTAAAGTTCCTTTGCCCATGCCTCAAAATTTACTTTACTAAAAAATGTACGTCTGCATATGAATACCCATTGTGCGTATTGTTCAGGTGAGAAACTTAACATTTTTACAAGAGTTTCAGCTTTAATAAGATTTTTACAATGTTTACACTGATAGAATTGTTTTACTCTCTGATAATTTTTCATTACTGTTCCCATGTAAAGACAGTAAGGGCAAACATATTCTACATCATATTTTAGTCCACATTTAATAATAGCATATTGGAAATCGTTTTTTTCTATTCCATTTTCTGTTAATCTTGTTTGTGCTTTATCGTAAAATGGATCATTCATTTTTTAATCTCCTATTCATGATGTGTTTTATATGTGGTATATACAACCATTTTTGTATTAATGTTTTGTGTTTTTTTGTTTGCTATTATTGGCAATTTTGATCTTGTAGCATACATATATGCCCTGTAATGTTTTTCACTCATTATATGTTTATTTTTCAGTGGTGATGGATAGAATTTTTTAAATATGATTTTGTTTCCGTTTTTTTCCGATAATCTGAGTATATATTCGAAATTTTCGTCATAGAAATTGTACAAATAATCTCCATCGTTTGTACAATAGTTTATTATTGTTCTAAATTCTCTGGTTGTTAGTATGTCGAATGATAGTAGGTGATAGTGATTCTCGATTTTTTGTGATGATTCAAAAAGATACAAGTCAATTGGAAACATTCTTTGCAAATGTTCGATCTCGATATTCATATCTTGTAATGTGTAATTATCGTATTCATTGAAAAATAATCTTAGTTTGTTGTCAAAAAAAGTGTTAGATATGCCATAACATATCGTTGTATTTTTTAGTCCTAATTTTTGTTCAACCATCTTATTATTTTCCCCTTCACATCTCTTAATGTGATGCGCCCATTTTTATGTGTTACTTCTTTGTATTGATCTGTACCTCTTATGTATTCAAGGGCGTTTAAAAAGTCTTGTGAGGATATGTCATAAGATGGTAAGTCTTTATAGAATTTCTTTTTTATGTATTTTACTTTTTCTTGACGTGACATTCTTTCAAAATCTTCGGTTTGATTATCAATCCATTCAGAAGCACGTTTTAAACTCGCCTCATATTTTGGTCTTGATTTTGTATCTGTCATTTTTTTATTACCTCTTTAATATTTATGTGTGATTTTTGGTAATATTTTTTTTGGGATTTTTTTTGTCTTTTTTCTCTACATTCATCGCAAAAATTGCGACGGTTTGTTTTTGCTTCAAATTCTTTGTTACAGTCTTTACACTTTAGTATCAATTTCATCGGCATGTTCACCAACCTTTAATGCAAAATTTTCTGTATCAAGGAATTTAATACTTTTCAGAACCGCAATATAGTCCTCTTCTATTTTTCTGGTTGTTAATCCAGTCCTGAATGATATTATGTTTACCGCTTCACTTTCATCAAGTGGTAATAATTCCCTACACAGTTGCATTATCACGGACATTGTTTTTTTGCGTCTGTCTGTACCGATAAATTCCGATTTTTTTAACATATCATAATTTATCGGTTTTTTTGTCTTTTTTTGTTGTTCTGACATTGATGCTTTATCTTTTTCCATTTGTGTTTTTTTCTCCTGAATTTTTTTATTTTTTTTTTTTACTAAAAAAAGGGGAATGGGATTATTTTTTTTGTTGTGTGCCTGCCGAGATGAAAAGTTTTATTGGTTTTTGGTTGATGGGAGCAATTCAACAATTGAATATCGGGAATCTTTGCCTTTTCCAGAACGGAAAATTGTCATGTCAGGGCGGTTCTGGATTAACATTTTTATAATCTGTCTGTCCAGAACAATCGAAACGGTCATTTTCTTGCCGTTTTTCAATGTATAAACTTTTTTGTTTGGGAACTCGCCGCTATCATTGGCAAACTTTGATTTTTTCATCATTGGCTCTATGTTCATGTCGATAGAAATAAAATTGTTGCCCTCGACTAATTGTAAGTATTCGGTTGGTGGCTCTTCTTCATATTTTTTAGCCTGGTTTTTTATCCAAGATGGTACATTGATTGTTTGGTTGTTTGTTGTATTTTCGGTTGCCATTTTTTTACACTTCTTTTTGTTTTGGGGATTTTTCATCCTTGACACATTACTACTCATTTGA
>CAZDEU010000094.1:0-10802 GCA_964504265.1 uncultured Bacteroidales bacterium | reverse complement strand
ATCATAGATGGCATTCCACTGCCACCTCCTGCTGCTACAGCATTGTCGACATATTCTTTGTTGGCTGCATCAAGGTTTTGCGTGCATGTAGCAAGTTTAACAATTTTATTATTATCCATATCAAGAGAGTCGCTTGCGGTATGGTTGCCGAGGTTGTCGCCTGCATTAGCTTTTAGCCATGCGTTGCCATCGAAAAACCAAAAACCATAGTCGTCATCAATCTGATAAACCAACAAGCCTCTCACAGGATTAACAATATCAAGGCGTTCTTGCTTGCTCATACGTGGAGTTAAAAACCCTTTTGTACTACTACTAACATCAAGCATTGCAGAAGGGTCAGCCGCCGCACCTATTGTGTTAATTGCAACACCATTTTGTGCTGTGAGCTGTAAAAATGTTAAAACAGTTACGATAATTGTGATGATTACTTTCATAAGATTTAAGTTTTTAAGTTAATATTATTTTTTTCGATGCTAATTTAATAAATATTATTGATAAATTTATTTTTTTTTAAAAATAAAATTAAATGTCAATTTTTTATAATATTTTTACTGCAAATTTTATTTGTTTGTACCAAAAATAAATCTTACTTTTGCATTCAAATTCAGAAAATTAACTTAATGTTTAACCCCTGTCTGTATTTTACAGGCATACAAAAAAAAATTAAATGGAAGAAGAAAACACCTTCAACGAACCGATAAGCGGTAATGAAGAAATTAAAAATGAAACTAATGTTGATGTAAATACTGATACAGAAGTTGAAAACAATGCTAACGAGCTGACTACAAATGCTGTTGCTATTGAAACAAACGCAAAAGAAACAATTACAAAAAAAACTACTTCTCACGAAAGAATTTTACCTCAAAGAAGTGAACCTTCGGCTGATTTTGACTGGGATGGTGCTTCTGAAAAACAAGATAATGCGAGTACTGCTCACACTGAACTCGTTAATGTTTACGATAAAACCCTAAGTTCTATCGTTGAACAGGAAGTTATTGACGGTTATGTTGTTGCAAAAAACAACCGCGAAGTTGTTGTTAATATTGGATATAAATCAGACGGTGTTATTCCTTTGTCTGAGCTTCGCTATAACCCTGACCTAAAAATTGGTGATAAAATTGAAGTTTATGTAGAAAGTCAAGAAGACCCCAATGGACAACTTATATTATCTCATAAAAAAGCTCGCATATTGCGTTCTTGGGAGCGTGTAAATAGTGCTTTGGAAAATGACGAGATTATTCAAGGTTATGTAAAATGTCGTACTAAAGGAGGTCTTATAGTTGATGTATTTGGTATTGAAGCATTCTTACCTGGTTCACAAATTGATGTTAAACCTATAAGAGACTATGATATTTACGTTGACAAAGTAATGGAATTTAAAGTTGTTAAAGTAAACCACGAGTTTAAAAATGTTGTAGTTTCTCATAAAGCTCTTATAGAAGACGAATTAGAACATCAAAAAGCTGAAATAATTGCTAAACTTGAAAAAGGTCAGGTACTTGAAGGTACTGTCAAAAATATTACTTCTTACGGTGTATTTATTGACCTCGGTGGCGTTGATGGTCTTATTCATATTACAGATTTATCGTGGGGCAGAGTTAATCACCCCGACGAAGTTGTTTCGCTTGACCAGAAGATCAATGTAGTTATACTTGATTTTGATGAAAATAAAAAACGTATTGCTTTAGGACTTAAACAATTATCACCTCACCCTTGGAACTCGTTAGATCCAGAACTTAAAGTTGGTGATAAGGTTTCAGGTAAGGTTGTAGTTTTAGCCGATTATGGTGCATTTATTGAAATTGCGCCAGGCGTTGAAGGACTAATTCACGTTTCTGAAATGTCATGGTCGCAACATCTGCGTTCAGCACAAGATTTCCTTAAAGTAGGCGATGCTATTGATGCTGTTATTCTTACATTAGACCGCGATGAAAGAAAAATGTCGCTTGGTATTAAACAATTGATACCTGATCCTTGGGCAGAAATCGCTAATAAATATCCAATAAATTCACGTCATCAGGCTATTGTCAGAAACTTTACAAATTTTGGAATTTTCGTTGAATTAGAAGAAGGTGTAGACGGACTGATACATATTTCAGATTTATCGTGGTTTAAGAAAGTTAAGCATCCTGCCGAATTTACTAAAATTGGCGAAACTATTGAAGTTGTTGTTCTTGAAGTTGATGTAGAAAACCGTCGTTTAAGTTTAGGACATAAACAACTTGAAGAAAATCCCTGGGAAGTTTTTGAAACTATCTTTACTATTGATTCTGTTCATGAAGGTACAATTATGAACATTGGTGATAAAGGTGCATTAATTGCTTTGCCTTATGGTGTTGAAGGATTTGCACCAACGCGTCATATTGTTAAAGAAGATAATTCTACTGCAAAGATTGATGAAACCTTAAATTTTAAGGTTATTGAATTCTCAAAAGAAAATAAGAAAATAATAGTTTCTCATACCAAAGTGTTCCAAGACGAACAAAATAAGAAAAAAGAGAAAGAAATTTCTGACGATAAGAAGAAAGAAAAAAGCACCCAAAAAGCAGTTAAAAAAATTAAAGATAATATAGAAAAAACTACTTTGGGCGATTTAGAAGCTCTTGCTAATCTTAAAACTGAAATGGAACAGGACGAAAAAGACCGTGCTCATAAAATTGCTAAAGCACGCGAAAAAAAGGAAAAAGATAAGAAAGTTAAAAAAGATAAGGAAGTTAAAGAAACTAAAAAAGCTAAAGATAAAGAGCTAACTGATTCTGTAAAAAGTGAAGAAGCTAAAGAAAATGAATTAACTGATTCTGCTGAAAGTGATAAAACTAAAGAAGAAAAACCAATTGATTCTATCGAAAACAATGAATCTGTAGACGAATAATTGATTAATTGGCTAAAATGCTGAGCCGGTAGAATTCTTTTTTACCGGCTTTTTTATTTTAAAAAATAAATATTTAACCAAAAGATATTATATATGGGATTTTCAGTAACAGTAATTGGAAGTAGTTCTGCTACTCCTACCAAACTCCGAAACCCAAGTGCTCAACTGCTTAATCACGATGAGTGTTTTTATCTTATTGATTGTGGCGAAGGTACTCAAATGCGTTTAAAAATTTTGGGCTTAAGTTTCAGAAAAATTGAAAACATTTTTATTTCTCATCTGCACGGTGACCATTATCTTGGCTTGCCCGGTTTATTGTTTTCTATGCATTTATTTGGTCGTACCAAGCAATTAGATTTGTTCGGTCCACCACAACTAAAAAAAATTCTTGATGAAATTTTTAAAGCGTCTGAATCTATTCTTTTATATAAACTCGTTTTTCATCCTCTTGCTGCAAACATAACTGATACTATTATAAATAATGAAAAAATAACGATTAAAAGTTTTCCCCTATTGCATAGATTGCCAACTTGGGGCTTTAAATTTGAAGAAGCTGAAAAAGAAAGAAAAATTAAGAAAGATTTTATTTTAAATAATGATGTAAGTATTGAACAAATTAAGAAAATAAAAAAAGGTGAAGATTTTATTGATGAAAAAGGGAATGTATTTCAAAATTCAAAAATTACTAAACCTCCCATTAAAGGAAGAACCTATGCTTATTGTTCCGATACTGCTTATTATGAAAAAATAATACCCGAAATTTCAAATGTTGATTTGTTGTATCACGAAGCAACTTTTATGTCAGATTTGCAAAAATCTGCTACAGAAAAACAACATTCTACTTCGGTTGATGCTGCTAATATTGCTAAACTGGCTAATGTGAGCAATCTTTTGCTGGGTCATTTTTCGGCTCGTTATAAAGATGTAACTCCATTGCTTGATGAAGCTAAGACAATATTTCCTAATACTTTTATTGCCGAAGACAATAACACTTATATAATTGAACAAAATGGAAAAATTAAAATTAAATCTTAAGTGTTTGATTAAAAGATTTTTAACCTCTTTTTTTACTGTAACTTAATATAGCCCAAGTATTAAAAAATACTGCAAAAGCTAATAATGCTAACAATGGCTGAATAAGTTGCTGAATATTACTTCCTTTTAAATAAACCTGTCGCATTACGTTAATAAAATATTTTAAAGGACTAAAATGGCTAAATATTTGAGCCCACTCTGGCATACTTGATACAGGAGTATATAATCCGCTTAAAAATATAAAAGTTATTACAAAAAAGAACATCATAAACGCAGCCTGCTGAATGCTATTGGCATAATTTGATATCACAAGTCCAAAACCTGAAAATGCTAATACAAAAACTGATGCAAATAAATATATTGTAAATAAACTTCCGGCTGGGATTAGATTATAAAATATTAACGCTACACCAAAACAAATAGTTAAAACAACAAATCCTATTGTCCAAAATGGTATTAATTTAGATAAAATAAATTTAAATTTACTTACTGGTGTTACATTTATTTGTTCTATTGTACCTTTTTCTTTTTCGCCAACAATATTAAATGCGGGCAAAAATCCACTTAACAAACTCATCACCATTACCATCAGTGCAGGTACCATAAAAATCGGATATCTTAAATGTGGATTATATCTAAACTGACTTAATATATTAAATGTTGAGATTGCTGCTTTTGTTGGCATTGGCATTATTTCTTGCCTCACTTCTTCACTAAAATCGTTTATTATATAAGAAAGATAGGCACTACCAAGCCCGCCTTTTGTGCCATTAACTGCATCAGCCGAAATCAGAACATCTGCATTTTTATTTTTTATAAGGTTCACTTCAAAATCATTAGGGATTTCGAGAATTATATCTGTTTCACCCTTTTCTATACTTTTAAGTGCCTGAATATTTGAACCAGAATATGCAGTAAGTCTGAAATAACCCGAAGATATTACTTTATTAATCAACCTAACCGAATAAGGACTTTTATTGTTATCAATTACGCATAAATTAATATTTTTTACTTCAAAATCGGCAGCTAATGGTAAAATGAGTAACACCATAAACGGAAATACAAAAATAAATTTAGGTAATGCCTTATTTCTGAACAATTGCTTAAATTCTTTTTCTATAAGATATTTTAACATATTTACTCCAGTCTTGTTTTAAATTTTTTTAGACTTATCGTCAAAATAATTATTGTCATAGCAGTAAGTATAATAATTTCATTTACAACTGCTTCAAATTCAAGTCCTTTTATCATAATTTTTTTAATTGCGATAATAAACCATTTAGCAGGAATTATTTCGGATATCATTCTTAAAATAGCAGGCATATTTTCAACAGGGAACATCATACCCGACAATAAAATAATAGGTATCATTAACGCCATTCCCGAAATTAACAATGCAACTATTTGAGTGTCAACTATAGTTGAAATTAGCAATCCAAGCGATAAAGCAAGAAAAATATACAATAAACTTATAAATATAAGTAAAGCCAAACTCCCTGCAATTGGAACCCCCATTATTAAGCTAGAAATTAATAAAACTGTAATTAAATTAAAGCAGGATATTACAAAATAAGGGACTGTCTTTGCAATTATAATCATTATCGGTTTTACGGGCGATACCAACAATACTTCCATTGTACCTGTTTCTTTTTCTCTCGCAATAGAAACTGATGTCATCATTGCGCATATAAGTATTAAAATCATCCCCATTACACCTGGAACAAAGTTGTAAGCACTTTTCATACTCGGATTGTATAATAGCTTTATCTCAGGTTTTATTTGATATGGTAATGAATTAATGTTTAATAATTCGGCTTTATAAGAGTTTATAATGTTTGTAGCATAATTTGTAAGTATTGTAGCAGTATTAGGGTCAGTACCATCTGCAATTAGCTGAATTTGTGCGTCTCCGCTGTGTAAAATATTTTCATAAAAATTATTGCTAAATATAACAGCAAGCCCAATTTCATTTTTTTTAAAACTATTATTTATTTGATTAGTATTACTAAATATTTTATCAATTATGAAATATTCATTAGCTTGTAATTTATTGATTATGCTCATAACCGCCATATCTTGTGTTGAATAATAAACTCCAACTTTAGTATTTTTAACTTCAGTTGAAATTGCGTATCCAAACAAAATAAGCATTACAACGGGCAAGCATAATAAAATTATCATAGTCCATTTGTCGCGGAGTATGTGATAAAATTCTTTTCTGACAAAAACTTTAAACTGCTTCATAATCAGTTAATTAAATTGAAATTCCTCTTGCTATTCTTGTAAATACTTCATTCATCGAATTTGAATTATATTTCATTCTAAGATTTTCGGGTGTATCGAGCTCGCTTATTTTTCCGTCAACCATAATAGAAACTCTGTTACAATATTCAGCTTCGTCCATATAATGTGTTGTAACAAAAACAGTAATACCACTTTCGGCAGCTTCGTAAATCAGTTCCCAAAAATTGCGTCTTGCTGCTGGGTCAACTCCGCCGGTAGGTTCATCAAGAAAAACTATTTCAGGTTTATGAAAAATTGCAACAGAAAAGGCTAATTTTTGTTTCCACCCTAATGGCAAATCTTTGACAAGAGTGTTTTTTTCAGTTTTGAAATTTAATCTTTCTAATAGATCATCAGTTTTCTTCGCAATATCTTTAGGTTTAACACTATAAATACCGCCGTAAAGTCTTATGTTTTCCCACACTTTCAAATCATCGTACAAAGCAAATTTTTGGCTCATATATCCAATTCGCTTTTTAATATTTTCAGTATCTTTTTCAATATCGAAACCAGCTACAAAGCCTTTACCCGCTGTTGGTTTGCTCAATCCACACAACATACGCATAGCTGTTGTTTTGCCGGCTCCGTTTGCGCCCAAAAAACCGAAAATTTCACCTTTGTAAACTTCAAACGAAATTTTATCGACAGCAGTAAATTTCCCAAATTTCTTTGTTAGTCCAATTGTTTCAATTACTTTGGTCATAAATTATTTTTCTGTTAATTCCATAAAACAATCTTCAATGCTGGCTTGCATTTTTATAATTTTTATATTTTTATGTTCTTTTTTTATAAGATAATCGTTTAAATCTTCTGTTTTAATGCTATTTGGTAATAAACTTATATGATGATAATCTCCAAATGCAAAACACGACATAATTTTTTTGTGTTCTCTTAAATCGTTAAGTAAGGCGTACATATTATTACTTTTAACAGCCCACAATTCTTTAGAATAGTCATTAATTATGTCTTTTGGTGTTGAAATCTTTAAAAACTTGCCATTTTGTATTAAAGCAATTCTGTCGCATAAGTTTGCCTCATCCATATAAGGCGTTGATACTATTATTGTTACATTTTGTTTTTTGAGTTTTTTAAGCATTTCCCAAAATTCTATCCTCGACACAGGGTCAACTCCCGTTGTAGGTTCGTCTAAAAATAATACTTCAGGTTTATGAATTAATGCACAACATAAAGCAAGTTTTTGTTTCATGCCTCCCGATAATGCCCCTGCTCGCCTGTTTTTGAATGGTTCCAATTGTATGAAAATGTCTTTTATAAGATGATAATTCTCTTTAATAGTTGTATTAAAAATACTTGCAAAAACATTCAGATTTTCTTGAACACTCAAATCTTGATAAAGTGAAAATTTGCCAGGCATATAGCCAACTCTTTCTCTTATTTTTTTATAATTTTTAATGACATCAAAACTGCAAACTTCGGCTGTACCTTCATCTGCTTTTATTAATGTTGTTAATATTCTGAATAATGTTGTTTTACCTGCTCCGTCAGGTCCTATTATCCCAAATATTTCTCCTTCAAAAGCATCAAAACTTATGCTTTCTAAAGCTTTTACTTTGCCATAAGATTTTTTAATGTTTTTACAACTAACCGAAGACTTACTGTTGTTCATTAATATTCAATTAATTATTTTCAAATTCTAAATATCCGCTCATTCCAATTTTTAAATAACCATCATTTTTAACAGCAATTTTAACTGCATAAACAAGCGATGCTCTTTCATCATCTGTTAGAATACTTTTGGGAGTAAATTCAGCTTTATCTGAAATATATATAATTTCGCCTAAATATTCTTTTGTTTTGTCGTTGCCATAATCTGCTAATACTTTAACTTTATTACCTGTTTTTATACTGGCTAATTGTTCTGATGTAATATATGCTCTTAATATCATATTATCAGTATCAGCAATTTTAAAAAGGGCTTTACCTATAGTCGCAAATTCTCCTTTTTCAGCATACGTAACTAATACTCTGCCTTTTATGGGCGATTTAATTTTACATTTATCAATCTGATTCTGAAGTTGTGCAATTTGAATTTCTAAAGCAGAGCTTTCGCCTGTAATACTTCTTGTGTTAATTTTCAGATTTGATTTTTGTGCTTCTAATTGTTTCTCGTATAGAATTATCTGAGCATTAATGTCATCAAGCTGCTTGGTGTTTGCAGCATCCGATTTAATTAGGTTTTCAATTCTTTGTTTTTCAATTTTAGCTGTTTTAATCTGATGTTCGAGTGCTGCAATTTGCTTGTTAATTTCAGGTTTATTAGCATCTACAGTACCCGCATTTATTATTAGTTGTTGCTTTCGCAAATACAGCTGTGTGCTGTCAATATAGCCTGCAATCTGATTTTCAGCAAGTTCCTGACCTTCAATTATATTAAAATCTAAAATTTTTCCTGTAGCCTCCGACGAAACTATAACTTCTACTGCTTCAAATGTTCCGTAAGCTTCTGGTTTGTTATTTTTATTGCATGAGCTTAAAAATACAATGCTTAAAAAAATATAAATGATATTATTTGTCTTCATATTTTATTAATTTATAAGTTAAAATTTGTTTTTAAATTGTATATTGAATTTATGTATTGAATTTCGTGTAGTGCTTTTATTTGACGGGCTAAGTTTTCTGAATTAATGTCGCGTATTAGTTCAGAAGCCGACAAAGTTCCGTTTTCAAATTTAACTTCTGATATTTTTTTAATGCTTTTACGAAGTTGTATTATTTCTTCATCGGTTTCTAATAAACTTTTGTATTTTTCAATTTCGTTTTTTATTTGCATCGCCTTAATATTATTGTTAAATAAAAATATTTTCTTTTGTATGTTTGTCGCTTCTTTATTTATATTTATAAGTGATTTATTATTATTTGATGTATATAAATTCCCGAAATTCCACGACAACCTTAATCCTCCAATGTAGAAAGGTGAAAATTCGTTTTTCAACATATTTAGTGCAGGTCGCCCATACCCACTTTGAAAAAATAAACCTAGCTTTGGACGGTTAGAAGCATTTATTGCTGATAATTTGCTATCGAGCAACATATTCTGACTTTCAAAATATTTTAATTCGGGTCTGTTGTTTTCTGATGTATTTATTTGTTCCTGAACTAATTGAGGCTTTAAAAGAATTGCGTTTTCATCTAAATTAACTCCAGTAAAAAATGAAAGCATTTCTAAATATGATTTTTTTGATGAAATCAATTCTTTTTGTTTCTGAATTACATTTAATTGCTCTACTTTTATAATGTTTAAATCATTTTGATTAGCAACACCGTTTTCAATACCTGCTACAATTCTTTTATAATTAATTTCTAAATCGGTTTGCAGTATTTTATTTTGAGATATTTGTTCATTAATCAACAAAATTCCGAAATATAACTGATTAATTCTTTCTTTTATTGCAAATAATTCATTTTCTAATTTTTGTTTTTCAACTTCTGTTGTAGCTTTATTAATTTGATTTACTGCTTTAATATTGCCACCATCCCAAATAATTTGGTTAACCTCTGCCACAGCCTGGTATTGGTCTTTGCTTAAGCCTCCTAAATTAATGCTAGGCAAATTTATCGGCAGTTCAATAACGTCTGATTGGTATGTTGCTTTTGCCGTTATCGAAAATTGTGGTAAATATGCTTTTGAAGCATTTTCAATATTATAATTACCTGTTTTTTCGATTAGTGCGTATTGCTTAATTAATGGGTAATTATTAAGAGCGTTTGTATAACATTCTTCTATACTTATCTGACCTTTTGCAGTATTTATAATAATAATTAGAAAAAATGTTAATATTAATTTTGATTTCATGTCTTATATTTATTAAGGTTTTAAACTTTGTAAAATAATCCTTACATTTTCTTTTTTTCTATGCTCTATAAAATCATTCAATTTAATATTTGAAGCTTCTGCAACAATAGTAGTTAATGGTAACATTAAAAACAAAGTTACATTGAGCGAAAACATAGTTGCTAACAAGTCAATAGCTCTAATTTTCCTGATATGCCCTTTTTTAATTTCATTTTCTAATTCTTGTTCAAAAATTTTTAATAAATTAACTGGCAATTCCTTAATCTTAGATTTTAATTTTTTTAGACGCTCTGGATTAGTAGTAAATTCGTTAAGAAGTAAAAACGGAATACCCGGATTTTCTTTAAGAATGTCAAAATGTGCTTCTATTCTTTCTTTTAACCTATCCTGAAATGACAGTTTAGGATTTCCTGCTGTTATTATTTTAGATGCAAAAAGTTGAATTTTTTTTTCAAATACTACATCAAAAAGTTTATCTTTTGTTCTGTAGTAATAATGAACTAAAGCCTGATTACAGCCTGCTAATTTTGCAATTTCTGTTGTTGATGTCATTGCAAAACCCTTTTCTAAAAATAGCTTTTCTGCTGCTTCAAGTATTAATTCTTCTGTTGTTAATTCTTTTTTAGTAGTCATATTTAATAAATTTATTTAATAGAGTTATTAAAGTGCAAAATTAATAAAAAATTAATAAAAAAATATTTTATATATAAAAATTGATAAAAATTATTTTGAGGTGCTATGGTAGTTTGTAAAGTTCATAAAGTTTGTAAAGTTCATAAAGTTTGTAAAGTTCATAAA
>CAZDEU010000093.1:0-10857 GCA_964504265.1 uncultured Bacteroidales bacterium | reverse complement strand
TTGCCATCTTTTACTTGTTCTTAATTTACGGTGCAAAAATATAACTTATTTATTACCTAAAACGAATTTTTTGAAATATTTATTATGTTGCTTGTTTACAGGAGAATAAAATTTAATTAATAATTGTATTCAATTTATGGAATAGATATAAAAGATAACATATTCCATTAGAGCAGCGTAGCTGCGACATCTTTGTGGAACGAAAATGCCCCCGCCTGCATTTACAAGCCCCGTAGGGGCGATATATTTATTAAACAAGGATTTTTAAATGTTAAATGGTTTTTATCAAAGTAGCAATAAAGACAAAAACGACAATAGGGACACCCCCGCAAGCAATAGCATTGCTGTCGTTCGTGTCTTTTATGTCGTTTATAATCGGTGAAATCCCTCATTTTCGGCACGAAAAACGACTGAACCCTTTGTTTAATTGCATAAAAACGAAAATTAGTTTTAGTCCCATTAAAAAGAAACAATGTTATTAGATCTAAATAATTTTAATACTTTTGCATATAAAATTTAATCAATCAAATAATTTAAAATGGGAAAAGATAATATTAAAGAATATGTAAAAGTAAATGTGCCTGATCCAAAAAGTTATGAGTTTGGGTCTTTAACAATTTATGACAACATTTTTAGTCTGCAATTAATTTGATATTTATTATGGATTTGCTTTCAAACTATATCATTCCGGCAAAAATAAGTGAATTTACACTTAAAAAATTTCGTCTGGGCAGTATGTCTAAATATACTTATTGTAAAGACGATTTATTTATAACTCCAATTATTTTACCACAAAATGAAATAAAGACAGCATTATTTGAAGAATATAGAAAAGAATATTCAACAAATGTATTATATGATATCATAGCTCCAGATAATATAATTGAAACCAAACTTAAAGAAAAGCTATTTTTAAACGAAAAACTTCTAACTTTTTATGAATCATCAATAGCATCGATGGGTTATGATACTACTCAGATAGTACCATTAAATAATTCATTTACTTTAATGAGATTATTTGAGTTATATTCAATTATTGATTCTAATACTAATGCTGTATTTTATGCTGTTATTTCAGTATTTCCATTAGCTCAAACTCCTTATATAATTGAATATTTAAATCTTTTATCAAAAAATCAAAGAAAAAAATTAGGTATAAATTTTACTACAGAAGATTTTAGCACAAAAGAAGTAATTATCAGCAATAAAGTTCATTTGTTTTCATTTTCTGCAGATAACGACATTAAAATAATAAGAGAAATGTTTAATAAAAGTGGGTGGAAAATGAAATTGATAAATGAACAAGTAATTTTAGAAAAGCAAAAAGAAATTGAAAAAAGCATTGATAATATTATTCTTTGTGAAGGAACTGATATTAAAATCCTTAATTCTTTAAGCATTTCTAATATTGTTTTTTCTGATGAACACAACAGTTATACTATTTTTCAAAACGTTAAAACACAAAAAAGAAAATGTTTAAGAGATAAAGATTATCTTACTACTGAAGAGGTTGACAAATTAAAAAAGAGATTTCCAAATTATTACATTTTAGATTTTTATTGTATAGAAAATTACCTATATCATCCGGACAATCTAAAAGAATATATTGGAAAAGATTTTCAAGAAAATGAATATATTGATTTTCTAATTCTCGAAAAGAACAATTCAATAAATGATTTACAAGATAAAATAATAAAAGCAAGAAGTTCTTATTCAGAATTAAAAGAAAATCACATCAATCCAACAAAAGAGGGTGCGATATTAATATATAAGGGACTCGTTTCTAATAAATTTGAAGATTTCTATAAACATTTAGATATGAAAAATATCAATAAATCATATTTAGACAAATATAATTTAAATAAAAACAAATTGTCTTCAACCATGTGGTTCAAGAAAAATATATTAAAGATACTGAAATTAAATAATTATTAATACTTTTGCACATTCAATTTAAAACAGAATAACATAATGACATTAGCAGAGATTCTGAAAGATACCAATTACAAACTGACGCAGTTTAGCTTGGATAAAATAAAAACGCTCGAAGATAATATAATAACTCGTTATATCAACAATAAAGAAATTCCTTACGCCATATGTCTTGTAAGGAAAAAAGAAATAAAACTTACTCCCGAAGAGGTTATTCGCCAGCTTTATGTAATGGTATTGACCGAAGATTTTGCTTATCCTGTTTCTCGTATGGAACTCGAATATGCGGTTTCATTTGGCAGAGAAAAAAAACGTGCCGATATTGTTATCTTTGACAAAGACCAAACAACATCGCCGCATATTATGGTTGAATTAAAAAAACCTAAACTCAAAGACGGGAAAGAACAATTAAAATCTTATTGTAACGCTACGGGAGCTCCGATAGGTGTTTGGACGAACGGCGATTCCATATCCTATTATCACCGTAAAGACCCGAATTATTTTATTGATATTCCTGCCATACCCAGAGCAGATCAAAAACTATCCGACATTATTGAAGAACGTTGGTATATAAATGATTTGATAGATAAAGACAAATTGGTTACCGAACGTAAATCTTTGAAGGATTTAGTGCTTGAAATGGAAGACGAAGTCTTGGCAAATGCGGGGGTTGATGTGTTTGAAGAAATGTTTAAATTGATATTTACCAAGCTTTACGATGAAATGGAAAGCGGACGCAACTCTTCCCGTTTTTTAGAATTCAGAAGTTATGGCGATACGGAAATTGAACTGAAAAACAAAATACAAACCTTATTCGACAAAGCAAAAAAGAAATGGGAAGGCGTATTTAACGATGACGATAAAATAACGCTCACACCTTCACATCTTTCCATTTGTGTTTCTTCCTTGCAAGATGTTAAATTGTTTAATTCCAATTTGGATGTTGTTGACGAAGCCTTTGAATATTTAATCAGTAAAAGCAGTAAAGGAGAAAAAGGGCAGTATTTCACGCCTCGCTATGTGATTGATATGGCGGTAAAAATGCTAAATCCCAAAGAAAACGAAACCATGATCGATACCGCCGCCGGAAGTTGCGGCTTTCCCGTTCATACCATTTTTCACGTTTGGCAGCAAATACTCCTTGATGAGGGTTTAGATAAAAGTCATTTGTTTACACTTGAACACAAACCGCCACGATGCATTGATTATGTACAAGAAAAAGTCTTTGCCATTGATTTTGATGAAAAAGTAGTCCGAGTGGGTCGTACCTTGAATTTAATTGCCGGCGACGGACAAACCAATGTTTTGCATTTAAACACTTTGGATTGGGATCGTTTGGAAGACAAAACAGGTAGCGACGATGGTACTGTTGCCGGCGACAGGGATTGGATAGACGTGTATAATGCCGGTTGGAAGAAATTAAAAAAGCTGCGTGCCGATAGAGGTAGCAACCAAGACTTTACTTTCGATGTCTTAATGGCAAATCCCCCTTTTGCAGGCGATATTAAAGAAAGCAGGATATTGGCCAAATATGAATTAGGAAAAAAAGAAAACGGAAAATACCAAACCAAAGTAGGCCGCGACATTTTATTTATTGAACGCAACCTCGATTTCCTTAAACCCGGCGGACGCATGGCCATTGTATTACCCCAAGGGCGTTTCAATAACAGTAGCGATAAGCATATCCGAGAGTTTATTGCCGGGCGTTGCCGTATATTGGCCGTAGTAGGTTTGCATGGCAATGTGTTTAAACCCCACACGGGAACCAAAACCAGTGTGTTGTTTGTGCAAAAATGGGATGAAAAACTTTGCCCCAAAGTGGACGATTACCCCATATTCTTTGCAACCATGCAAGAACCCAGCAAAGACAATAGCGGAGACAAAATTTATGTACGCAAAAAAGATTATCCCCAATCCGCCACAAAAAACATTGAAACACAAATTCATGATATTCCCGTCCGTTACGATAACGAACCCACTGTTTTGAATGAATTTCAATTAGACACACACGGACATTTAATCGTAAAACACGACCTCTTTAACCACGATGGATTTACCAAAGACGGCATTGCCGAAGCATTTGCCGAATTTGCGAAGAAAGAGAAACTAAGTTTTTTTTAAGTAGCCCTTTCAACGAAGCTAAATACAAAGCATTGTTGGAAGGGCTGGAAGCGGTTGAGTTAAATTATAAAGAATTTAGAAAAGATAATTTTGAATTTCGAATTGACTCAGAATACTTCTTAAAATCAAATCTTAAATATTTAAAACAGTTAGAAAAAGTTGGATTTAAAACAATTGGTGGATTTAGCTATGTAACAGATGGGATTCATACTTCCATTGATTACAGCGAAACAAGTAACATAAATCTTATTTCAGCTACTTCTCCCCGCGAAAACTATTTTGATGTATCAAGAGAGGCTTTTATATCTGAGATTGCACATCTAAACAATCCAAGAACGGCATTAAAAGAAAATGATATAATTATTTCAACAGTTGGAACTATTGGTAATTGTGCAGTTGTAACAAAATCAATTTTACCGGCGAATTCAGATAGACATGTAGGAATTATAAGAAGTAATGGTAGTTTTCTGCCAAACTATATATCAACTTTTTTATTAACCAAGTTTGGTCGATTTCAAACTTGGAGAGAAAGTACAGGGAATGTTCAATTAAATTTGTTTATATATAGGATTAGGACACTTAAAATAGCTAATCTCACAAAGAGTTTTCAAACTTTGATTGATTATCAAGTTAAATCAGCACATACCAAAATTGAACTTTCAAAAGATTTATATCTACAAGCCGAAACCCTATTACTCAACACCCTTGGCTTAAAAGATTTCCAACCCGACACCGACCCGATAAACATAAAAAGTTTTAAAGAATCGTTTTTATCAACCGGCAGGTTGGATGCAGAATATTATCAAAAGAAATACGAGGATTATTTAAAACTCATTCAAAGTTATTCAAATGGTTTTGGGGAGTTAACGTCTGTATGTAATCTCAAAGACAATAATTATAATCCAGAGGATTATAAAGAATACAAGTATATAGAATTGGCTGATATTGGTAAAACGGGTGATATTATAGGCTGCACAAATGCAAAGGGAGTTGAATTGCCTACAAGAGCAAGGCGTATTGTTAAAACTGATGATGTGATAATTTCATCAATTGAAGGTTCTTTGGAGAGTTGTGCTTTGGTTACAGAAGATTATAATAATGCTCTTTGTTCAACCGGATTTTATGTAATTAATTCAAAACAAATAAACTCTGAGACTTTGTTAGTTTTGTTTAAATCAGAACCATTGCAGAATATTTTGAAACAAAATTGCTCTGGAACCATTTTAACAGCTATTAATAAAACGGAATTTAAAAACATTCCTCTTCCTTTAATTGATATAGATTTACAAAAAAAGATAAAAAGTTTTATTAAAGAAAGCTTTCGACTTAAAAAGCAATCAGAACAACTATTGGAAGCGGCCAAACGAGCAGTAGAAATGGCCATTGAAGAAGGGGAAGAAAAGGGGATGGAAATGATAAAAAAGGTACACGAAAATTAAATGTAAAAGAAATTGATAAAATTGAAATAGAGCATTAGAAATAACAATTAATTAAGATTGCAATTAGGTTTGTAAAATTTGTGCAGCTCCTAAAAGGAAACTTTTTTGTTACAATTAAATATAAAGATTATTAATTTTACTTATCGCTTTTTTTGTCAATCATTGATGCAATATTAAGTGTTGGTAATATAATAGGAGGAATTCCTGATAATGCAGTTAGAGTTGAAATATATGCTCTAATATATGGGAAAAGTATGGCAGGCCCATTTAATTTAAAAAATGAATCTTTATTTTCTAAACTCGGATTAAATTCAAAAAGTCCAACTGTAACTACATTTATAGTTAAAGTTTCTAAATTGTTAGTAATTTTTGTTTCTATTTCAAGTTTAAATAAATTTGTTTCTGGAATTTCTCCTCCTTTTTGGTTAATCTCAACCGATAACTTACTTTTACGATCATCAATTTTTGTAATATCAATACTTGAATTAATGATTTTGTATTCTACGAATCTGAATTTTGCTACTTTTCCTTTCATGGCTTTATGCTGCTGATGCTAAATTTGAATGATTGTTATTTTGATGATTAGGTATTTCTTCTATAATATCCCAAATATCATCATTTGGATTGAAAAAATAAATATCATCTAAATAATTTATTGGTTTTAAAACTATTGAAACTAAATGTTCATGATTATGAGATTTTAGATTTTTTTTGGAATAAATTATATTACTCATGTCATTTTCAATACTTTCTTCGCAAATCAACAAATCTTCATTTGGAAATTTATCAAAAAAATCAAATTCAAAATCTAATGCTTCTTTAGAAAATTCCTCACTTGATTCGATAAAATCAGGAGATATTTCAATGATATGAAAATTTGTAAATTTCTCGATAGCATATTTCATGCTGATGCCTTCAAATTTTGAAGCAATCTCATTTATCCAATTTATAATAAACTCTTGAATTTCCATGATTTAATTGTATATTTCAGTTATTTCATTAATTATTTCTTTTGATTTCTCGATAGCATTTTCTGCATTATCTATAATGATTTTTTCATCTGAATAATCTGCTTTTATTCTTAGTCTTTTTAGTTTATAAAAAGAAGTTTCTATAGAACGAATATTACGTGCCGATATTGATTTTTTACGCATATTCTTTTTTATAGTATTTAGTAAAAATATGTGTGAGCTTTTTTTTAATCTTTTCGGCTGTTCAATTTGATAATCATAATCAATTTCACAATTATTACACAAAACATGCTTTATTAGCTGAACACATGAATAATATGCACAATGAATCGCGGCCATATAGAAATCACCGTCTTTAACAGACTCTCTTATAAGCAATTCAGCCGCTTTTGCATTTTGCTCTGATTTATATTTAACATTCATTTTGTTTATTTAAAATGTTCTTATGCGTTGCAAAAGTATAATAATTTTAAATACAACGCAACTCTTTATATTATTTAATTTTTTCTTTGTTTAAAACATATTAGATACAAAAGCCCGATTACTCGAGCTTAGGAAGTGGTCCGAACCTTTCGGCACGAAACACATTTTGCGACTTGAGACGTGCGACTTTGTTTATTCAGTTTCCATATATTTATTTAATAAATCATACATATCCTGATGAGCAGCCATACCAATCAAATAACTAAACAATCTAATTATATCAACATCTAAATCATATCCATCATCTTCAAATGCTTCAAATACAGGAATTAAACAGCAAGATGCCAAATATGAACATTCTGTTGAAATGCGAGAAAATGTGTCGCTATCACCGTCTTCAAAAAAGTGAATATCCATTCTGGCTCCTTGCTTTAATAATTTCTCGGCTTCTGTAAAATCGAAACATTCCACTCTATTATATAGCTTTAAATCAATTTCTCGATATCCCTTTTCTAGTAAGTTTGAAATAGGTTCACCTATTATTTCCTCATTCGAATCTTTATCATTAGGATCATCACAAAAGAAATAATGATGGTATTTATTATATTCTATTTTTCGTTGCAAGTTTCGACAATTACTTTCTTTACGCCAATAATTCAGCATTTGCTCTGTTTTATGCCTGTTTTTTAGAATCAATGGCATTATTTCTTCTATCCAAGCATCATCTTTCCATATTGTTTGATTGAAAAATGTTAGATTTATCAAATCGAATGTATCGTGGTAGCCAATCTGAAAATTTGATTTTTTAGCGTATATATCGGGATATTGATTTTTAAAAGCTTTAACTTTTTCCACATCATTGAAATAAATAGCCCGAAACAATCCTTCCATTATTTTATATTCTTTATCTGTTGGCATATTTTTATTTAATTGCTTTAGCATAATAAATTATTTATAATTATAGTTAACTCCCTTTTACAATCTATCTTTACTTGTTATTTTTGAAAGCAAAGATAAATAATATTACGATATAAAATCGTGTTGTGTGTTTTTAAAAATAAATATGATATGAAAATGGAAAGTATGTAATTGGCTTATCACATTATGCTTAGTTTAGACATTTTTAACCATACAATTCACAAAACAAACATTCACACTTCTATGATCATGTACCTTATTCCCCTTATTGATTAAACTATATCATATTTTATCAGATCAATATGTTGCATTCCTAGCGGAATGCGAAAAACTACGTTTGGTTAACGCATTTTCTACCGTGCTATTCATTCCTACGGAATGAGGGTTTGGATTAAGTCAGGGGGTGAATTCCAATCACCCGCTGACTAATTTATGTGTAGTTGGATTTCTATTTGATAAAACATATTATTGTTTGGTATATTCCATCAGATTATCAGCGAAAAAATTAACCGGTAAATAAAAAACATTTCGTCAGGAATGTTAAGCTCGGTAGAATGAAAGACAAAGGGATAGGGCGGCATGCCATAGGTATGCCACGAATTGTTACCACAAAGAACCACAGAGATTCAAAACGTAAGAATCGTAAATCAAAATTGTTTTTAATCCGTGTTAATCCGTGGGCAAAAAAACAAAAACGACACCCTCGCATTGCTGTCGTTTGTATCTTTATAATAGACTAAGTCAGGGGGTGAATCCAAATCACCCCCTGACTAATGATTTTTCGGTACGAAAAAACCATTCATAATTCATAATTCTTTTCGTAATTGTTTTATATAATCTGTGAAAGTCTGTGGGTGATATTCTTTACGGTTATTAAATGAAACGAAGCCGTAAAAAGCCGCAAAGGCCAAGTTCGGAAAGAATGATTTTTATATTTGTGTATTTGCAGATAATATTATTAGGATTCCGAAGAAAAGATGCAGAAACATTTTTCCAGTATAAAGTTATGTTTTATTGACTTTAAGTTATTAAAAAAGAGGCTATTCGTTAAACCGGATAACCTCTTGAAACTATTTAACTAAAAACATATTTTCCTTCATTATCTTGTTTTAATTTTCTGTATCTATAATCGGGAAATATTTTGCGTTGAAATAAACGAGCAAGAAAAATTGCAAAAAATAAAAATATCAAATCAATCCCCATATATAACCAATATATACCCCATTCTGTAGACCAATTTGGTAAAATTCCTTGATAAAAAAGGAAGTATATTATTAAAAAAGAACAGCTATACATCCAAAAAATATAATAAGTAATAGGTCTACTACAAACATTATTAAATAATATAACAATGTAAAAAAAAATAGGTAAAAATATTTCGGATAAAAAATAATGACTATTTGGCCAAAAATACAAATCGGGTGGTTCTTTACTAATTATCCATAAATTAATTAGTACTACAATGGCTGTAAAAGCAAGCAGGATGCCTATATATAAATAATGTTTCTTTTTATCTTTCGGCTTCACGGTGGTTACAATAAGTTCGGCAATTGTTTTTTTATCCCCGTATTCTTTTACCAAGTCATTATAAATGTATTTGTTGGTTTCGCCTTTGATTAGAGATTCTTTGATTAATTGGCGAACTTCTTTTTTGATTTTTCTTTTCATTACCTCTGCTATTTTCAAATTATTATAGAACAAACAAGGGTTACTATCAATCACATAAAACTGATTTAGGTTTTGGTTCAGTACCTCCTTTTAACCGATAATTCTCCCATATCATTGCAATTTCATCACAATACGAATAGCTTGCAATAGCAAGACCTGCAATCCCTGCAGCAGCTCCTACCATAGTAATCCCAAGAGCAAAAGTGCTAATACCACTAAGAGCTAAACCTGCAGCCAACTTTATCTTTGCCTTTTTAAGATCATCATCTCTATCATCTTCTAACACACCATAACTAGGGATTTCTCCTCCATATTCTTGTACCTTTGAAAAATATTCAATTTTAGATAATATAAGTGCTTTATCTTCTAAGGACAATCCGAAAAATGAAGGATATAAACTGGTTATTTGATTAAATGATTGTACCATATAGTTTGCAAGAGGTTCAAGATTTTGTATAAATAAAAGGGTGTCTTCTATGTCATTAGTATAAAAAAGATCTTCAGAAAAATAATTATCAAAATCATCCATTAATCCCAACTCTGAAAGATGAAATATATTCACTCCTGTTTGTCTACTTAAAGCAAGTAAATCCGCTCCTATCGTATCAACAATCTCATTCAAATTACATTGATCAATCATACCTGTCCAAAAATTACAGATAGTTTGATAATTAAAATTATGGGATCCTATAGTTAAGTTAAAATTATTGTCAACATAAATATTATTTACGTCAACCATATAATTGTCTATTATTGGGTCTACTACAAGCATCAAATCTTCAAATTGCGGTCTTATTATTGCCATCATATGTAAGGATTGAGATTCATCTGGTATACTCCAATTAACATCACATTTAAAAATTCGTCCGTCATAATCTCCTACTTCGGCGCTCCCTTCTATGGGATAATCTGTATTATCTATACTAATAATTGCATCAATATTAACCGTATGTGTAGGCTGTTGATAATTAGATTTTTGTTTTTTAGCGTTTACAGTTATTTGATTGTCGTTTAACGTATTATCTGTATCTTTTTTGCAGCCGTTAACAAACACTATTCCAACTCCTAATATTGCCATTAAGGCAATCTTTATTATTTTATTCATTATTATTTTTATTATTTAAATTATAATCTATTATTTTCATTATTGCGTGTGAATTTCTGCGTTTTCATTACTCCTTTAGCATCTTTGTATTTAAATACATTTTATGCTACCTTTTTACGCTCGGATTAACACATCCTACATTATTTGCTAATTTGTTAGCGATTTTTTTGTTATAATTTTTATCTTCGCGGGAAACCCCGCTCAATAAATGTGATTACTTCCCACACATAAGAAGAGTTTTTAAGATGTATGAGTAAGTGGGGGGGGTGAATATCAATGG
>CAZDEU010000092.1:0-10912 GCA_964504265.1 uncultured Bacteroidales bacterium | reverse complement strand
AATAGTAAGCAATCTTTACAACGGCTTTTATCCTAGTAAAGATGAAATACTTTCAATTAAAGATATTCCTTTAATTATAAGACTATTAAAAAATAGTCATCGTTTTTACAAAGAAGATAAATACCCCGAAATAAAGCAATATCTTATTAAACTTCACAATAATCATAATACAGATAATATTATTTTGATTGAAAAGTTTTTTAACAAATACTTTGATGAGGTTTTAGAACATCTTGAGTATGAAGAACAAATTGCATTTCCATATTTCTGTCAATTAATAGATACAAAACAAATTAAAAAGAAATCGAACTTTTCAGCTCTTGAATATAAAGAACATCATTCAGATATTGAAACTAAATTAACTGATTTGAAAAACCTTATGCTAAAACATATAATATTACAAAATGATCTTACTACTAGAAGAAAATTTCTCAATTGTCTTTTTGAACTTGAATTTGATTTAAAAATCCATTCACTGATAGAAGAAATTATTTTATTACCTCTGATTTCTAAAATTGAAAAACAAAGTTTGAATGGATAAATGCAGAATTAATATAGCTATTATAGAACCTTCAAATATAATATATGAAGGACTTTCAACTCTTTTATTAAAAGCTGAACAACATTTTTATTTATATAGAATAACTAATATTGACGACTTATTTAACTTATCAAACGAAAATATAAATATTGTAATTATTAATCCTATTATAATACAAAACCGAATTAATGATTTTGCTAAAATAAAAAAACAGAACCAAGATGTTTTTTGGTTTGGGTTAATGTATTCGTATTTTGATAATGAAATACTCAATAAATTCAACGACATTATTTATATTTCGGACTCAACCGAAATAATAACAAAAAAATTGCACAAGCAATTGCAACAAGGTAATTGTATCAATAATCATCAGGAACAATTATCGGAAAGAGAAATTGATGTACTGATACATCTAGTTAAAGGTTTTTCAAACAAAGAAATTGCTGAAAAATTAAATATTAGCATTCACACTGTTATTAGTCATCGAAAAAACATTATAGACAAAACAGGGATTAAAAGTTTGTCGGGACTTACTATTTATGCTATTTCAAAAAAAATAGTATCAATAGATACAATTACACTATAAATAATAATGAATAACATCCTTATTAATAATGATAAATAAATAAAAATTTAACTTTTTAATGGGATTGCACAAATATTATCTTTTCTTTTATTTTGCAGTAAAATTTATAATAAAAAGTAAAAACTAAAATGAAACAAATACTAATTTTAATACTTGGACTTATAATGGCAGTACAAGTAAAATCGCAGAAAAAAACTGACGCTATGCTTTTTGGTGATGTGAAATCGTTAAAAACTCAAGAGCATATTCCTTATTCAACAATTAGAGTAAAAGGTACAAATATAGGGACAACCGCCGATGGAAGTGGTCATTTTAAAATTGCAAATTTACCTATTGGTAAATGTATAATTATTGCACAATCAATAGGATATAAAACACAAGAAAAAGAAGTATATATGGAAGCAGGCAAAGCCGTAGAAGTGTTTTTTGAATTAGAAGAAGATGTACTTAACCTTGAGCAAGTGGTTGTTACTGCTACAAGAACCGAACATTATTTAAAAGATGTGCCAGTTAGAACTGAAATAATATCAGCAAAAGCCATCGAAAATAAAAATGCTTGTAATTTATATCAAGCTTTAGAAGGTACTCCGGGAGTTAGAGTAGAAAATCAATGTCAATATTGCAATTTTACTATGGTTCGGATGCAGGGGCTTGGTGCCGAACATACACAAGTGCTTATTAATGGACAACCAATGTATTCGGGACTTGCTGGTGTTTATGGCTTACAGCAACTAAGTACAGTTGATATTGATAAAATTGAAGTGGTTAAAGGTGCTGGTTCAGCTCTTTACGGAAGTGGTGCTGTTGCAGGTGCAATTAATATTGTTACAAAAGAGCCAAGTTTTGTCCCTTCAACGTCAGTTGATATGCAATTGGGAAATTATAAAACTAATAAGTTTGATGTTAGTTCGTCTATGCGTAATGAAAAAGGAAATATAGGATTAAGCATCTTTGCTCAAAGATATTCAGAAGACGCAATCGACGAAACAGGAACAGGATTAACCCAAAATGAAGTTAGAAATAAAGATGGGATTTCCGATAGGGTGATGACAAATCTAACAAATGCTGGGTTTAGCCTATATGTTGATAATGCTTTTTTAAAAAAAGATAAACTTATTATTCGTGGAAAATCAGTATTTGAAAAACGTGAAGGAGGTACAATATCTGACGATTATTATCGTAATCCACTAACTGATGGAACAGAAAATATTACGACAGATAGATATGAAGCATCGCTAAATTATAATAAAATTATAAGGAATAAATCAGAAATCAATTTGAGTATTGCTTATATAAATCATAACAGAAATGCTACAAACGATTCGTATTTGAGCGATTATATGGCAACACATGGCGATACTATTCCCGATTTCAGAACTATGAGACCTTATCTTGCAAACGAAAACTCTTTAACTTCTACTTTAACGTTTAGCACTAAAATTAAAAAGCACAGTTTTATAATAGGGCTTCAAAGTTTTTATGACAAGCTTGATGAATCGGGTATGTATGTTGTTGTTAACGACTCAAGTAGTTATTTGGGTAAATCGTATCGTTCGGTAGCAGATAAAACAGCAAGTGAATTTGGATTGTTTCTGCAAGACGAATGGGTAATTAACAGTAAATTGATGGTAGTACCCGGTATCAGATTTGACAATCATTATTCAGGCGAAGAATACACATCGGACCAATTGATATTTGAAACTGCAAATTTTCCAAAAACAAGTTTTAATCAAACTGCTGTAAACCCAAGATTAGCGATAAAATACAAGTTATCTGAAAAAATTACTTTCAGAGCAAATGCAGGAAGCGGTTTTCGTGCACCTTATGGCTTTTCTGAAGATTTACATCTTTGCAGTGGCTCTCCTCGTGTTTGGAAATCTTCTGACCTTAATCCAGAAACTTCTTTAAGCTATAATATTTCGGCAGATTATTATGGTAAAAATATTAGAGTTAGCACTAACATTTTTAGAACAGATTTAAAGAATAAAATTGGGTTTACTGATGCAGATGCTAATATTACTGCTTTAGGTTACGATTATCAATGGAAAAATATTGACGATGCCTTTGTGCAAGGTATTGAACTATCAGTTATGAGTAATTTAGCTAAAAATCTTGATTTAGGTGTTGATTTAACATATAATCAAGGTGAATATAATAATGTTAGAGAAGACTGGATTGGAACAAAATATGAAAACGACAGTAAGTTTATTTCTAGATTTCCTATTACAACGGGGAATTTAAAAATTGAATTTACTCCAAAAACTTGGACTTTTTCAGCAACTGGAAATTATCAGGGAAATATGTATATTGATTATTATAGTGAAGACGAAACTCTCTCGAAAATTAAGAAAACTAAACCTAATATAATTTTTAATGCGAGAGTTTCAAAAAGTTTGAACCAATTTAAATTGTATGCAGGTGTAAACAATATATTTAACTATGTTCAAGATGAAAGACATTTAGATGATGCAGCATTTATGTATGCTCCTGTTTATGGAACATTATTTTATGGAGGGCTATCAATTAATATAAATCATTAAGTAAAATTTCGATTATCAATATACGACTTATAAAAATATAGTCAAATAACATATATTTGTAGTTAAAAATTAAATTATTTAAATCTTTCTACTACCATATATTCGTTGCTATGGAGTTATTAAAATATTATTGAAAAAAAACACTAGCATTTGTTGTATTTGGGTTATCAGTGTTCTATTAATTAAAATACAATTTATTATTTAATTAATCTATATTTAATAATTATTGGTGTTATATTTTGTATCTTCAATCGGATTTTATAACACATAAACCCACTTTACAAACTTTATAAACTTTATAAACTTTATAAACTTTATAAACTAAAACTTCATTTTTATTAAATTTGCATTTCAAAAAATAAAAATGCTAAAAAAACGATTTGTAAAACTTTGGCTGCCATTGTTAATAATAATGTTGGCTGTAACTTATGTTTATCGAAATCATTTTGATAATGAATTTCATTTTGATGATAATCATACAATTCAGAACAATGTTTTTATTCAAGATTTAAAAAATACAAAGAAAATATTTACTGATGCTACAACTTTTTCAAATCTTCCACAAAATCAGCAATACAGACCGATGGTAACTTATACCACTGCTCTTGATTATTGGATGTCGTGGAACTTTAATCCACGTTACACCAAAAAATCAGAATTTGATGCTGAATGGAAAATGAAGCCAGATAAATCGTTTTGGTTCCATGTAACAAATTTTGTCTGGTTTTTATTGCAGTTGGTGTTACTCTATTTTGTTTTTGTAAGCATTTTTAATAAAGCCATTTTGCATAAATGGAATCATTATTTAGCTTTGTTTGCAGTAGGCTGGTATGGGCTTCATACTGCCCACGCCGAAACTGTAAATTATATTTCGGCACGCTCCGATTCCTTATCAACTTTTTTTGTAGTTGCTGCTTTTTATTTGTTTTTAAATTTTAAAAATTCACGAAAATATTTTCTCTATCTGATACCTGTTATTATAGGTTGTTTGTTTAAACCTACTGCAATTATGTTTGCACCTATGCTTTTTGTTTATCTTTTTTTGTTTGAGCTAATGCCTTTGTTTGATAAGAAAAAAAATATTGATAAAACTAAACAAAATCGAACCAAAAATAAATTTCAGCTTCAAGATAAGTTAATTGTCAAAAACATATTAGTCCATATATTTATTTCATTTGTCGTTGTAATTTTAATGTATATTATAATTACTGTTAAAACTCCTGATACTTTTACACCAGGCATTATAAAATTGTGGCAATATATGGCTACACAACCTTTTGTGATGCTGCACTATGTTAAAACTTTTTTCCTACCCACATTACTAAGTGCCGATACCGATTGGAAAGTTATTGAAAGCTTGAGTGATATAAGATTTTTTATAGGTTCAGCCTTTGTAATACTTATGTTATTTATTGCATATAAAACTGCTCTTAAACCTTCGTTGCGTCCTGTTTCGTTTGGAATACTCTGGTTTTTTTTGGCTCTTTTCCCAACTACTGTTGTACCATTATCAGAGGTAATGAACGACCACCGTATGTTTTATCCTTTTGTAGGTTTAATGATTAGTGTAGTATGGGCTATTGCCAATTTATTATTTAAATTTGAAAAGCAAATTCAGAATAAAATTATTCCAAAAATTTTAATATTTTTTATAGCACTTTTTGTGCTAACAGCTAATGCTTATGGAACTTATAATCGTTGCGAAGTATGGAATAATGATGAATCGCTTTGGTATGATGTAACAGTAAAAAGTCCTAAAAACGGAAGGGGGCTTATGAACTATGGGTTAACGCAGATGAGAGTAGGTAATTATGATGATGCCATAGATTATTTTGAACGTGCAAAAAAATTTTCACCTTATTATTCATATTTATATATAAATATTGGAATACTTAAAAATGCTATTGGTAAGTACGAAGAAGCTGAACAAAATTTTAAACTCGCTGTTCAATATGGAAGTAATTATTATGGTTCGTATTATTATTATGCTCAGTTTTTAAGCGGTCAGGGGAGAAATAAAGAAGCTATACCTTTGTTAAAACAATCTATTAAATTAAGTTATGGTTGGATGGACAGCCGATATTTGCTTATGAACGTGTATTCGTTTGAGTATAAATGGGATGAGTTAAGGAAACTTGCAGAAGAAACTCTTACTATTGTACCAAACGACCCAACTGCACTTTATTATCTTAATAATTCTGTTAATAGAAAAACTAAATTAGAAGAGGCTCTTGACAATGTTACAAAAGAACCTAATGCTGTAAATTACCTAACTCTTGGTCTTAGATATTATCAGGAATATGATTTTGACAAATGTATAGAATCATCGTTGAAGGCTTTAGAATTTAAAACCGATTATGTTGAAGCATACAACAATATTTGCTCTTCTTACAATAATTTGGGCGAATGGGATAAAGCTATTGAAGCAGGCGAAAAAGCTTTATCTATAAATCCTGATTTTAAACTTGCTAAAGGTAATCTGGATATTGCCAAACAAATGAAATCAGTTTCTGAATCATCGGCGATAAAGCCTTCTTATGAAACATGGCTAAATTTAAGTATGATTTACTACAATAGTGGTTTTTATTATCTTGCAATAAAAGCATCAG
Source organism: uncultured Bacteroidales bacterium (assembly GCA_964504265.1). GTDB lineage: Bacteria > Bacteroidota > Bacteroidia > Bacteroidales > JAKIYJ01 > JAKIYJ01. Next base: position 4,636 of record CAZDEU010000092.1, on the reverse strand, counting down.
AAAATGCTCTTAAATATAATAAAAATTCGGCTAACGCATATAACAATATTTGCAGTGCTTATAATTCTATGGGTAAATGGGAAAAAGGTATTGAAGCCTGCAATAAAGCATTAAAAATTGACCCTAATTTTGACCTCGCCAAGAATAACCTCAATTGGGCTAAAAACAATATTTCTGATAATTAATACTTGACTGCTTTTTGAGCCGTTATATTTTTATTAATTTTACATCAGCTTTTGTTATTTATAAACAACAAAATTATGGCTAAAGGTAGAGATGCAAAACCTCATATTGGAATTTTTGGAAGAAGAAATAATGGTAAAAGTTCGCTTATTAATGTTATGGCAGGGCAGGACATTGCTATTGTTTCAGAACAGGCTGGAACTACTACCGACCCAGTTAAAAAATCAATGGAAATACCAGGTGTTGGTCCTACTGTTGTAATAGATACTGCAGGCATTGATGATGTTGGAGAACTTGGCGACAAAAGGGTTAAAAAATCACTCGAAATACTTCGTATTATAGATATGGCTATTCTGGTTCTTAGTGATAATAAATTTGATAAGGTTGAAATTGATTTGATTAAGCAATTTGAGAATAATGAAATACCTTATATTTTGATTCACAACAAACAAGACCTTATTCCTATAACACCTGAATTTAGAGGAAAGTTAGCTACTGCAGGTTATATACCAATTATTTCATTTTCAACTGTTAATAATACTGATGTTACTCCAATTACTGAAGCTATTAAGCAAACAATGCCCGAAACTGCTTATCAGACTAAATCTTTAATAGGTAATTTGTTGTCTTATGGCGATACTGTTATCCTTATTACCCCTATGGATCTTGAAGCACCTGAAGGAAGGCTTATACTGCCTCAGGTTCAGTTAATCAGAGATATTATTGACAACGACTGTGTGGCTGTTGTTTTGAAAGAATATGAAGCTGAAGCATATATTCGCCGTATGTTACCTAAACCTGTTTTGGTTGTAACCGACAGTCAGGTGTTCCCTAAAGCTGACGCTGCTGTTCCTCCCGAAATAAATTTAACAAGTTTTAGTATTATACTTGCTCATCATAAAGGTGATTTTAAAAATTATTTAAATGGAACTCCAAAATTATCAGAACTCAAAAAAGGCGACAGGGTCTTAATACTTGAATCCTGTTCTCATCACATTACTTGTGATGATATTGGCAGAGTTAAGATACCTAAATGGTTAAATAACTTTGTTGGTGCAGAACTTGAATATGATGTTGTTGCAGGATTATCAAAATTGCCACGAAATATTACCGATTATGCTATGATAATACAATGTGGAGGCTGTATGATAACCCGCCGTCAGATTATTAACAGGCTCAGACCTGCCGTTGATGCTGGTATTCCTGTTACTAATTACGGTATGGCTATTGCTTGGATTCACGGTATTTATGAAAGGGCTATAAAACCTTTTTTTGATGTGAATAAAACCTTTTAATGCTTTATTTTTCATTTTAAACTTTTGAAATTTTATATGACAAATGAGATTCAAAATATTTTAGATAAACAATATTTTTCACATTCTGATTTGGTTTGTTTGTTATCAGCAAATGAAAAAGATAGAAAATTAATATTTAATAAAGCTGCCGATATAAAATCTAATTTTGTCGGTAATAATGTTTATTTTAGAGGAATAATTGAATATTCAAATAAATGTGTAAAAAGTTGTTATTACTGCGGCATTCGTTCAGGAAATAAAAAAAATGAACGTTACACAGTTAGTGATGATGAAGTTTTAGAAGCTGCTAAATTTGCTTACGATAATGGTTTTGCTTCTTTAGTTATTCAGTCAGGGGAAAGAAGTAGCAAGCCTTTTGAAAAAAAAATTGCAGATTTGCTCGAAAAAATAATGGAATTATCTTCTGGCAAACTGGGAATTACGCTTTCGCTTGGTGAACAGCCCGAAAGTACTTATAAACTATGGAAAGAAAAAGGAGCTACAAGATATTTGTTAAGAATTGAAGCATCGAACCGTGATTTATATGCAAAACTTCATCCCAATAATAAAGTACACGATTATGATACAAGACTTCAATGTCTGAAATCTCTTCGTAAATTGGGATACCAGGTAGGAAGTGGTGTAATGATTGGGTTGCCTTTTCAAACTATTGACCATTTGGCAAATGATTTGGAATTTTTGAGAGATATTGATATTGATATGGTTGGTATGGGTCCTTACATTGAACACGAAGAAACTCCGCTTTATCAGTACCGAAATCAACTTTTACCCAAAGAAGAACGATTTATGCTTTCGCTCAAAATGGTTGCAATTTTAAGAATTATGATGAAAGATATTAATATTGCTGCCACAACTGCAATGCAAACTCTTGACAAACAAGGAAGAGAAAAGGCTTTAAAAGTTGGTGCAAATGTTATAATGCCCAATTTGACTCCTGTTAAATACAGAACTGGTTATTTATTATATGAAGATAAACCTTGCCTTGACGAAGAAGCCTCAGAATGTATGAAATGTCTTGAGGCTCGAATTCATATTGCAGGTGATAATGTCGGTTATTATAAATGGGGCGATTCTTTGCATTTTCATAAAAGGCAAAAAAATATTGAATAATTTACTAATGAAACGTATGACTATTCTATCTTTTATATTTTTCTTTTCTGTTGTCTTATTAATATACGGTTTAATAAATTATTACATTTTTTTTAGAGGTTTGCATGCTTTGCCATCTAACATACCTTATGTTAAAACAATTTATTCTGTCGCTTTTATTCTTCTGGCAAGTTCTTATTTAATTAGCCGTTTTCTTGAAAGAATTAGTACATCAAATATAACTACTCTGCTTAATTTAATGGGCTCGCTATGGCTCGCAGCTATGGTGTATTTTTTATTATTTGTAATTATTATTGATTTACTCAGGCTTATTGACTGGGGATTCCCTTTTTTGCATTTTTTTATTAATCCTGCGTCCGCAAAAGCTAAAATGTCTGTTTTTATTGCAGTTGTTTCAGTTGTGGTAATAATTGTCTCTGTTGGCTGGCATTATGCACATAATCCAGTTACAAAAATACTGGAAATTGATATTGATAAACGAAAGGCATCTGAAAAATCACAGCTTAATATTGTTATGGCATCTGATCTACATCTTGGAGGATTAGCAGGTAAAAGATTTGTTAACAAATTTGTTAATACTGCTAATAATCTTAAGCCTGATATAATTCTACTAGCAGGCGATATTGCATCAGAAGATACTTGGGCACTTTCTAAAAATAATTTTGCTCATGCCTTATCGGAATTAAATGCAAAATATGGAGTTTACGCCGTAACAGGTAATCATGAGTACATTGGAGGTATTGATTTTACTAGTAATTTTATTGAAAAATATGGTATTAAAATTCTTAGTGATACAATTATTAATGTTAATAGTAAATTTTATTTAGTTGGTCGTGATGATAAGGATAAAATTAAATTTACTGGTAAAAAGAGGAAAAGTCTTAAATCAATTCTTTCTTATAAAAATGAAGACTTGCCAATAATAATGATGGATCATCAGCCATTTAATCTTAGTGAAGCTGAAAAGTTAGGTATTGACATTCAATTTTCGGGTCATACTCACGATGGACAATTGTGGCCCTTTAATTATATTACTAAAAAAATTTATGAAGTAAGTAACGGGTATATTAAAAAAGGTAATACGCATTATTGGATTTCTTCAGGTTATGGATGGTGGGGACCTCCTATTCGAACATCTGCACGTCCCGAAATTGTAAATATAATTGTAAATTTTCAGTAAGTTTGTAATTGTATATTTAAGGTATAGAAATATTTTTTTAATGGAAATTAATTTGTTATATGCTGGTTTAGCTGCTATTTTTGGCGGGTTTGTTAATGCAGTAGCAGGTGGTGGCACTCTAATTACTTTTCCTGTTCTTACTTTTCTGGGAATTCCACCTGTTGCTGCTAATATAACTAATACTGTAGCCTTATGCCCGGGCTATTTGAGTGGTACTTTAGCTCAAAAATCAGATTTAAAAATAATTGGTAAAAATATATGGCTTTTATTGATTGCAGGGGGTATTGGTGGCTTAGCAGGTGCCTCTATTTTAATTACTACCAGCGAAAAAGTTTTTACTTTTCTTATACCTTATTTAATATTACTTGGTTCATTGCTTTTAGCAGTTCAACCTATTATTAAAAAAAGATTTTTTGAAAAAGTAAATAATAATTCTAATTATAAAAAAAATCATAATCTAATATCTGCTATATTTGTTACCCCTGCAGCCGTTTACGGAGGTTACTTTGGAGCAGGCTTAGGTGTTATTTTACTTGCAGTTCTTGGTGTTTATATTAAACAACCTTTAAATAAAATCAATGCTCTTAAACAAGCTGTTTCTCTAAGTGTAAATATTGCAGCGGCTACATTATTTCTTTTTTCTGACTTTATTTGCTGGAATTATACATTGATTATGGCAATTTGTGCAATGTTTGGCGGATTTTTTGGCGGGTTTATGGTAAAAAAAATTAATCCTGAATTATTTAGATGGATAGTCGTAATAGCAGGTATTGTAATAGCTGTTTTCTATTTTGTTAGTTAATTTTTTAGGCATTATTATAGTTTATAAAGTTAAAAGTTAAAAGTT
>CAZDEU010000091.1:0-10932 GCA_964504265.1 uncultured Bacteroidales bacterium | reverse complement strand
TTTTTTATTTTTCCGCATTATTCAAAACTGCGTTTTGAAATGCTTCAAAATAAAAAATCACGCCCAATGGGCGTGATTTTCGGGTGGCGGAGAAGGGGGGATTCGAACCCCCGGTACCGTTTCCAGTACGACAGTTTAGCAAACTGTTGGTTTAAGCCACTCACCCACCTCTCCTTTTTTATATTTCGCTTGCAAAAATACAAATACATTATTAAATAGCAAAATATTTTTTAATTTTCTTTCATTTCTTTTATCAATCCTTTGTATTTCATGTGCGATAATACAAAATGAAGTTCGCTAAACTTAACGTCAGCACCTAATTGCTCTATGGCAGATGTTAATCTGTGATTATCGGCATTTGAGAAATAATTAAAAATTAATTTTATTTGTTGTTCATCCATTAACTTGGTAATATCAACATGTCCAGATGCTATAAGGTGCGATATATGCCCTTCTATCGTTCTTACAGATAAATTTCTGATTTTTGCTATTTCTTCAAGGCTTTTATTTGAGTTGTAAAGCTCAAGAGTAACTTGTTCTGTACCAACAACAATAGTCTTAGCGTCTTTTTGACTAATTTTGTCAAATTCACTTTTAATATTTTTTTCTTTACAGTAATTCCTGATAATTCCCAAAACTTCTAAGCCGTAATTATTAGTTTTTGCTTTACCAAATCTGTTTATTTTACTTAATTCCTTAAAATTAGTTGGCAATTGATTTGATAGCTCTTCTATATTTTTAATTGAAATAACTCCTGATAAAGATTTATTAAGACGGTTAGCGGTTTTTTGTCTCCATTCAATTAAAATATTAAATAATTCAGGGTTTAGAATATTTTCATTAGAAAACGTCTTTGCTTTACTCTTTAAAGAATCAATTAAAACTTCCTCATCAAGTATAGCTTTTGCTTTAATATTAAGATACTTTGAAATTTCAAAACCTGTACTACATTCTTTAAGACAAGTTGATTTAACAATTAATTGTTTAAATAATTCTTCAAAATGATTTTGAAGTTTTTTCTTAACTTCTTTATTGTCAGAATGTATTGATAAATTATGCAGATAATTATCGAAATTAATTTTTAATTTCTCATAAAAATAATTGCAAGCATTTTTAATTTTATCTTCAGTTAAATATTTGTTATTCAGCAAATTATTTTTAATATTATTAATAAATTTAAAAGAAACTAAAAAAATATCATTTGTAAAAGACACCTCGTATTTATTAAAATTAGTAATTGTATTAGCTGGTATACCTGCACTATTTTCAACAATTATATTTTTTGTATAAAAAAACATTTTTCTAATGTATTCAAAATCAAAAAGTTCTAATATAAGTTGCAGTTTATAATCCTGCATTGCATTAATTAATTGATTTTTGTCTGGTTCATTTTCTACAATAGAATTATTAAATTCGGTAATAGCAACATCAGTTTTAATACAATTAGAATTGATAGGAGAACTAAGGATTAAACCTTCAAGAGTTCTGCAGCGGCTAAGAGCAACGTAAACCTGCCCAAAAGCAAAAGCTGATTGTGCATCAATAATAGCATTATCGAATGTAAGCCCCTGACTTTTATGAATAGTTATAGCCCATGCAAGTTTTAAAGGATACTGAACAAAAGTGCCAATAATTTTTTCGCTTATTTCTTTTGTTTCCTGATTAATATCATATCTAATGTTTTCCCATTTGTCGGGCGTAACATTAATAGTAAAATTGTCATCCTTACATTTAACAACAATTTTATCTTCATCAAAAGCAACAATTTTTCCTATTTTGCCATTAAAAAAAAGTTTTTCTACCGAACTGTCGTTTCTTATAAACATAACTTGAGCACCTTTTTTTAGCTCAAGTTTAGCATTAGTCGGATATATATATTCAGGGAAATCTCCATCAATTTTAGCTTCAAAATATTTAGCTTTATCTTTTATTTTTGCAAGTTCTTTTGTATTTATTTTTTGCGATTGATAATTATGTGTAGTAAGCGTAATATAACCATTAGTATTAACTTCATTAATCTGAGGCGTATACCTTTTATTAATAATATTTAAATCATCAATATTAACTTTATTATCTCTAATTTTATTGAGAATATTAATAAAAGTAATATCGGTTTGCCTGAAAATATCTTTAAGTTCAATACTAACATAAGAAGTTTTTTGAACAGCTATACTGCTAAAGAAAAAGCAATTTTCGTAATATTCTCTTAAGATGTCCCATTCATCATCTTTAACAACAGGAGCGAGTTGTTGCATATCGCCAATCATAAGCAATTGTACACCGCCAAAAGGTTGCGAACTTCTTCTTATTCTTCTCAAAATAACATCAATACCATCAAGCACATCAGCTCTAACCATACTAATTTCGTCAATAATTAGCAGGTCTAAGCTTCTCATAATATTTATTTTTGCTTTGCTGAATTTTTGAACATAAACATCGCGTGTAGCAGGCGATTTAAAAAGCCAGTTGCCGTCAGTTGACTTTTCGGCAGGGATAATTGGACCAAAAGGAAGTTGGAAAAATGAATGTATAGTTACTCCGCTGGCATTAATAGCTGCAACACCTGTAGGGGCAACTATAATATGCCTTTTGTTTGTAGTGTTCTTTATATTTTTCAGAAAAGTGGTTTTTCCTGTTCCAGCTTTCCCTGTTAAAAATATATTCCTACCTGTATTTTGAACAAAATTATTTGCTAATTTCAGTTGTTCATTTTCTATATATTCCACAAGCCAAAAATTGTTTTACTAACATTATGTTTTATACCGCTAAATTATAAAATATTTAGATATTTTCGGTTAACGATTTCACTTTTATTTATTTCTATAAATGCATTACATTAAAATAACAAACAAATATATTTCATTAACATATTTTATAATATTACTTCGGTTTTTTCTAAATCATATTTATTATAAATAATAATTATTATCTTTGTTCATAATTTGAATTTACCTTAAAGGTAAAATAATTGAGTTTTCGCACCTTTATATGTTATATAAAAAACAAGCAGTAAGCGAGTTATATATGTCATTAAAAAAAAAATATTTTACTGTTATTCTGTTAACATTGCTTTGTTCATCATTTACGCTTAAAGCTCAATTTTACAATGGATCTCAGCTTTTTTTCGGTAAAAACAGGGTAAATTACGACGATAAATTTTGGTCATATTTTAGATACCCCGATTATAATGTTTATTATACCATTAACGGAAAAAATCTTGCTGTTTTTACTGCCCGTTATGCTGCCGAGCAAATTCCCTTGATTGAAAAAAAACTTGATTTTTCGCTTGATAATAATATTCAGTTTATTGTTTTCAATAATCTGTCAGATTTAAAGCAAAGCAATATTGGTTTAATAAGTCAGGAGCAGTATAACACTGGTGGGGTTACGCATATTGTTGGCACTAAGGTTTTTCTGTATTATAATGGCGACCACCGCGATTTTGAACGTCAAATAAGGGCAGGCATTGCGCATATTATACTGGAGCAAATGCTTTATGGCGAAAGCATTACTTCTATGATTAAAAATACAACATTACTTGCTCTGCCCGAATGGTACACTCAGGGGTTGATTTCTTATTTGTCAGATGAATTTAATGAAGAAGTTGAAAATAATGTTATTGATGGGATACTAACAGGTAGTTACGAAAAATTCAATAGCCTTACAGGTAAAGATGCTATATATGCAGGTCATTCTATATGGAGCTTCATCGCTTATAAATACGGTGATAATATGTTGCCTAATATAGTTTATATGACTAAGCTCAGCCGTAATGTTGAAAGTGGCTTTTTGTTTGTTCTGGGGCTTTCGTTCAAAACTATGTTAAACGAATGGATTAATCATTACGATAAATTGTATTTTGATGATAATTCAAAACGTAAAATGCCTGAAACTGCTGCTATTGACAGCCGAACAAAAAAAAATCAGGTTTATTCAAGACTTAGATTAAGCCCTGATGGGCAAAGAGCTGCATGGACTACTAATGATATTGGACGTTATAAGGTTTGGCTTTATGATATAAATAAAAATAAAGCTAAGGCAATACTTAAATATGGATATCGACTTGATGATAAAACAGATTTGTCGTTCCCCCTTGTAGCATGGCACCCTTCAGGGCAAATTTTAAGCATTATTATTGAACGTAAAAGCAAAATTTATTTGTATTATTATACTTTAGATACTAAAAAATTTAATAAAATAAGATTATTCGGGTTTGAGAAAATTCTTGACTTCTCATATTCAGATGATGGAAGGCTTATAGTTATGTCGGGTGTACAAAATGGACAAACCGATATTTTTGTTTTTAATCCAGCTTCGCAAACTTACGAACAGATTACGAAAGATTTGTGGGACGACATTAACCCGCGGTTTATGCCTGGCACATCCGACATTATTTTTTGCAGTAACAGAACTAACGATACTTTAGTATTTGAACACGAAAACAATATTGTCGACAGGGAGCAATTGCCCAATTCTAAGTTTACTGACGTTTTTCTTTATAATTACAAAACTAAAAATCCTGTATTAAAGCGACTTACTGATACTCCAAATGCAAATGAATCATATCCTGTTTATTATAAAAACAGCCACTTTTCATACCTTTCAAACGAAAATGGTATATACAATAGATATATAGGTCGTTTCGATAGCACCATAGCTTTTATTGATACTTCTACTCATTACAGATATTTTAGTATTACAAATGCAATTACTGATTATAAAAGAAATATTATTGAACAGGATATTAACGAAAAATCAGGGAAAAAGGCTTATATTATATATAATGATGGTAAATATAAATTGTATGTTGATGAAATAGATAATATTAATAACCTTGAAAAGTTAACTCCAAAAACATCACCTTATATTAAATTGCGAAATGAATTATTAGAAAGAAAATCAATTAAAGATTCATTATCAAAAAACAAACAAAGCGTAAAGCAATTACACAAAAGACTTGAATTTGTCCTACAAGATGAAATTAAAAGCGATTCTAACAAAGTTAATATTGACAATTACTCTTTTGGTAAGCCTTTAAACGAAAATAAGTCTTCTTCTGATTCAACAAAAAAAGGAGTTGGAAATTTATTTGATAACATAAACCAATTAAATAAAGGAAGTTTTAAACTCCATAAAGCCAGAAATTATAATGTGGAATATGTTATTAATCAGATGGTTAGTCAGGTTGATTTTAGTTTTCTTAATAATGCATATCAGCCTTTTTCGGGAGGGGGGCCTATTTACATAAATCCCGGATTTAATGCTTTTTTGTCTGTAGGAATTACCGATTTGCTCGAAGATTACAGAGTAAGCGGTGGAGTAAGATTATCGGGCAATCTGGATAATAACGAATATCTTTTAAGCTACGAAAACCTTAAAAGACGATTGGATAAACAAATTACAGGTCATAGAAAAGTTACTTTAGATGTTGGCAATTATGCTATTATGAAAGATTTTACGCATGAGCTTCATTACATTATTAAATATCCTTTCGACCAAGTTATCGCATTAAAAGGTACTGTTTTGTTGCGTAACGATAAAAGAGTATATCTTTCTATTGATGAAAACAATTTACAGAAACCTGATTTAGTTCGCAATTGGTTTGGTGGTAAAGCTGAACTGATTTTTGACAATACCCGTCCTAAAGGTTTGAATTTGTTTTATGGCACAAGAACTAAGCTGTTTGGCGAATATTATAAGCAATTTGAAGAAGAAAAGAGTAGCATGTATGTAATTGGTATGGATTTTAGAAACTACATTAAAATTCATAAAACTTTTATTTGGGCTAACAGGTTTGCTGCTAGTACTTCGTGGGGACATCAAAAAATTGTTTATTATATGGGTGGTGTCGATAACTGGCTGTTCCCTAAGTTTAATACTGATATTATTGTTGACCCCGAAAATGATTATGCTTATCAGACACTTGCAACTAATATGAGAGGTTTTCATCAGAATATAAGAAATGGAAACAGCTTTGCAGTTATTAACAGTGAACTGCGTATGCCTTTTTTCAAATACCTATCAAATAGACCTTTAAAATCTGATTTCTTTGAAAATTTCCAGATTATTGCTTTTGGCGATGTTGGCACTGCATGGACTGGCAAATCTCCTTATTCTGAAGATAATTCTCTTTTTACTCAAATTATTGATGATGGTTCTATAAGGGTTACTCTTCAAAATCAAAAAGAACCTATTGTTGGTGGTTATGGGTTGGGGCTGAGAAGCAGAATACTTGGTTATTTCCTTAGAGCCGACTGGGCTTGGGGTGTTGAAGATGGAATTATTCAACCTCCTGTATTTTATTTATCTTTAAGTCTTGATTTTTAATTCAATGAATTATATTAAAGAAAATATTATAAAACTTTCATCAGAACTGTTTCCTCAAATTGTTGATATTAGAAGAGAAATTCATAAAAATCCTGAACTCGCTTTTAATGAATATAAAACTTCTGAACTAATTTGCAAAGTGTTAGCCGATAATAATATTAGTTATGTCGATAGTATCGCAAAAACAGGAATCATTGCCTTAATTAAAGGTAATAATTATAATAATAATGGCTGTATCGCACTCAGAGCCGATATGGACGCATTGCCTATTAATGAAGAAAATAATGTCGTCTATAAATCTATAGTGCAAGGTGTAATGCACGCCTGTGGTCACGATGTTCACATTGCTTCGGCTATTGGTGCTGCTTTAATACTTAATAAGTTGAAAGATAATTTTGATGGCAGTATTAAAATCATTTTTCAACCTGCCGAAGAAAAACTCCCAGGCGGTGCTTTAGCTATGATTAACGAAGGAGTTCTAAATAATCCTGATGTTGAATATGTAATTGGTCAACACGTGTTGCCCGAACTTGAATGTGGTAAAATTGGAATTAGAAGTGGTGAATTTATGGCTTCGGCCGACGAAATTTATATTACTGTTGTTGGTAAAGGTGGTCATGCTGCTTTACCAAATCTTATTACCGATAATGTTTTAATTGCTTCCCAAATTATTGTAGCTCTTCAAAATTCTGTGCACCCTGAAAACAATGATTCGGTACCTTCTATATTAAGATTTGGACGTATTATTGGCGAAGGACAAACAAATGTAGTGCCCGACAGAGTTGAAATATGCGGTACTTTCAGAACATTTGACGAAAAATGGAGAAAGGAAGCTCATATTAAGATTAAATGTATTGCTGAAAATATTGCTGAAAATATGTCTGCTAAATGTGTAGTTAATATCGTTAAAGGTTACCCTTCTATCTATAATAATCCTGAATTGGTAAGCAGAATTAAGAAATATGCTGAAAATTATTTAGGGAAAAATAATGTTGTTGATATTGACATGCGAATGACAGCCGATGATTTCGCATATTATTCAAATTGTCTCCCTTCTTGTTATTACAGATTAGGTACTGGAGATCTTAAAAAAGGGATTAATGCAAATTTGCATACAACACGCTTTGATGTTGATGAAAACAGTCTTAAAATAGGGATGGGATTTATGGCTTGGGTATGTATTAATGAATTAAAAAATATTTTTGTGAATAAGTAATTTGCTATTTACTTTTACTTATTTTTGAAATCTTATTTTATTAATTCTAAATTCTTATACTATGTACGGAAAATTAAAAAATTTTTTATCATCTGAGTTAAACAATATTAAAGATGCAGGTCTTTTTAAGTATGAACGTATAATTGAAAGCCCTCAAAGTGCTGAAATTATCGTTAAAGGGCATAAATGTCTTAACTTTTGTGCTAATAATTATCTCGGATTGTCGTCTCACCCCGAATTAATTAAAGCTGCTCACAAAGAAATTGACAACAGAGGCTTTGGACTGTCTTCGGTAAGGTTTATTTGTGGAACTCAGGATATTCACAAAACTCTTGAAAACAAAGTTGCTGAATTTCTTGGTATGGACGATTGTATTTTGTTCTCTTCTTGCTTTGATGCTAATGGTGCAGTGTTTGAACCTCTAATGGGCGAACAGGATGCTATTATTACTGATGCACTCAATCACGCATCTATTATTGATGGTATCAGACTTAGCAAAGCTAAAAGATGGATCTATAATCACGGCGATATGAGAGATACTGAAGAAACTGATTCTTCTACAGGTAAAACAGGAAAAGGCTTAGAACGCTGTCTCAAAGAAGCTCAGTCGTGCAGGTTCAGATTAATTGCTACTGATGGAGTTTTTAGCATGGACGGCGATATCGCTAAACTTAAAGAAATTTGCGACTTAGCCGAAAAATATGACGCTTTAGTTATGGTCGACGACAGCCATTCAACTGGCTTTATGGGTAAAACAGGACGTGGTACTCACGAATTTCGTAATGTAATGGGAAGGGTTGATATTATTACTACTACTTTTGGTAAAGCTCTTGGTGGTGCTTCTGGTGGTTGTATTGCAGGTCCTCAGGAAGTAATTGATTGGATGCGTAATAAAGCCAGACCTTATTTGTTTTCTAATACAGTTGCTCCTTCTGTTGTTGGTGCTACTATAAAAGTTCTTGATATCCTTACTAAATCAACCGAACTAAGAGATAAATTAGAAAATAATACTAAATATTTCCGCGATAAAATGACCGCTACAGGCTTCGATATTATTCATGGCGAGCATCCTATTGTTCCTATTATGTTTGGTAAATATCCTGATTGCTCAAAATTAGCAGTGGATTTTGCTAACCGTATGCTCGAAGAAGGTATATATGTAATTGCTTTCTCTTTCCCTGTTGTTCCTAAAGGTAAAGACCGTATCAGAGTCCAAATATCAGCCGGTCACGATATGCACCATTTAGATAAAGCTATTGCTGCTTTTACTAAGGTGGGGCGTGAGCTAAAAATGATTAAATAATCTATCTGATTAATATTTTTTTAAAGCTCTTTGTAGCTAAGGCTTCAAGACTTATTATATATACTCCTGTATTATATTCAGATGCGTCAAAAAAGTACATGTTTTCGCCTTTGTTTATTTTGCCGGAGTATATTGTTTTTATACTTCTTCCATTAATATCGCATAATTTTATTGTTCCATCTACAAAAGCTGACGATTTAACTATAATACATGTTATTGCTTTTGCAGGATTTGGGAATACTTCAGTAATCGCAGCCAAAGAAATCTTATCAGAATTAGAATTAACATCAGTTGACATCAGTATTTGAAACTCCCAATAGCCAGCAGGTGCAGTAATTGGTCTTACTTGTTTTTTACCTGATTGTGCTTCAGCTTCAATATAGTAATAAACAGTAGTACCACTTTGCTGATATGGTATGTAAGCTGTCCATATATTTTGTGTTACATCATTTAAAAACATTGGAGAAGTTTGAAAAGGTAGAAGAGTATCGGTTCGGTAAAATACAGTAGCAGAGGCAACACCGCTTTTAGTCTTGATTATTGCATTAATTTCATAATCATTCGCATTGTTATATGTATCATCTAATTGTTGATGTGTTATCAGCAGAGGTTCATCGTTGCCAACCGAATTGGTAATACAATGTATTGCTCCACTTGCTGAAATAATTTGCTGACAATTAATTCCTACAATATTGTAACCAGTGAGATTTTCGGAAAGTATGCGAAGTGCAATTGTATCATAAGCTTCATAATATGTTGGAACTATATATGTTTTATTGACAAAAACACCATTGGTATAAGTTCTGTAATATGAATTGGGCGGATAATTACCTGTTTGGCTTGGCGGCATTGGAATTCTGACAATTTTATAAGGTGAACCAAAAACTGAATTATAGTTATTAAGTAAATATAATAAATTTGCTTCAATTTGTTGTCCATCATTAACATTATTAGGAAACTTACCTACAAGTAATGTTTCTTCGTCAATTATTTTCATGTGCATATCAATATGATGTATGCCATCATCAGGTAAATTTGTAAACTTTATATAACGCGATATTCCCATAAATTTATCTACAATATTATCTATTTCGGTTTCAGTAATATCTGGATTATCGTCAAGAATAAGTTTTTCGGCAAAAGCAGTTCCTAAACCGTCTGTCATAAAATTACCACCTGTATTTACAAGTTTCCACGGACTGTTTATAGTTTGATATAATGGATAACCATGGTAAGCTGCAACAGCAGAGGGATTATTATCATCGTCGGGGCGAGGACGGTTATATACCCAATCAACAAGCAATAATGAGTCAACATCGTTTGTATAAACCGATGCTGCACTGTAATCTCTACACCAAACCGAATTAGTTGGAGTAATTAAATATTTAACATTATTACTTATATTAATTCCATTATTAATAAGTTTTGATTTAACATAACTTGAATCAGTGCAGTTTATAAGTACTTTACATTCATTTTGTGCAGCGTCAACAATTTGCGATAATATGCTTTCATAACCTTTCCACGCTATAATTAAAGTTTGTATTTCTTCCCATTCTGCCATTGTTCTTACCTTAGATGCAGGCGGTGTTGCAACTCCCTTTGAAGATACATTTAATAAATAATTGGGCATTAACAATGTTTCTTCTTCTGTAATTTTATGCGGAAGTGTTTGTGCAAAAGTTTTTAATATTATAATAAATATTAATATTGATGCAGCCAAATGTTTGTAATACATCATATTCAAAATTATATATGCAAAGATATAATTTGTTAGTTAAATTCTTGTTTGAGATATTAATAAAAGAAATTATTTTTTTTAAATGAATACCTGATTGTATTTTAATATGATCCCAAAATTAGTTGTATCACGAAAACTTTTTTGCTATGATATAAGTAAATGCTGATAATCATTAAAGAATAAACATATTTTATAATGTTTGGACGCATCTGATGATTTGTCCACTTTAGTGCCAGGAACAGAACTCAAACCTGCACTTTCTTGCGGATACTAGTCCCTGAAACTAGATAGCCTACCAATTTTGCCACCTGGGCTTTTAAAAATGCAAAAGTAATATTTTTTATT
>CAZDEU010000090.1:0-10941 GCA_964504265.1 uncultured Bacteroidales bacterium | reverse complement strand
AATATTTTATTTTGTGATGATAATTAAAACTATCTCACCTAATTTTAAAATGTTAATGCCTGAAATAGGTTGACCGTTTTTAACTTAAAAATAACAATTAAAACTTAAAAAAAATGGCAAACAAAAAAAAATCAAAATGATGGTTGAACAGCGTCTTCGTAGAATCTTTAGTGAAAGTTTCAAAATTAAAAAAGTACGTGAAATTGAAACAGGTATCACAACAATTAATGAAATTTGCAAAGCATACGAAGTTTCGTATGTTGCAGTATATAAATGGATTAACAAATATGGTATTATGAAAAAAAACATAACGCTTAATAGTAAAAAGTAAGAGCGGCACACAAGAACTCTTAGCATTGAAGAAAAGAGTTGCCGAATTAGAACATATTATCGACCAAAAACAATTTCTTATCGACTTCAAAAATAAGATGGTACATATAGGTGAAGAGACGTATGGAATTGATATTAAAAATAGGTTACAAAGCAAAGTGTCAAATTTTTCTGACATAAGTAAGAGAGAACTGTCAAAATTCAAAAACAAAACTATGAAAAATAAAATTTATGCAAAAATAGCAGCAATTTTAATTGTTGTTAAAGCAATGCTGTTTTCAACTAACTTTTTTTCTATTAGGTTTATTAAAAATTTAAAACATATATTCTTACTATTTCATAAAAACTGACCTTTTATAAAAGTTGGTTTTTCATAGTATTCTTAAGTTTAATCTAATATCTAAAACAACCGCCCCTTCTATTTCCTCTCAACAACTTTTATAGCTGCATTTACGATATTCATCGTATCTAAACGGTATTTTATCAAAAGTTCTTCGGGTTTACCTGATTCACCGAAGCAATCATCTGCGGCAACGTATTCGAGCGGAGTGGGTAAATTTTCTGACAACAATTGTGCAATGCTGTCGCCTAAACCACCATTTTTAAGATGTTCTTCAGCGCTGACTGCTGCACCGGTTTTACTCACTGAATTTAAAATTGCTGTTTTATCTATTGGTTTAATTGTGTGAATATTAATAATTTCTGCATTAATATTTTTTTCAGACAGTATTTTTGCTGCTTCTAAGGCTTTCCATACTAAATGTCCTGTTGCAAAAATACTTACATCGCTGCCTTTTTTTAGCTCAATAGCTTTACCAATAATAAAATCAGCATCTTTAGAAGTAAAGTCAGGAACTTTAGGCCTGCCAAACCTAAGATAAACAGGGCCATAATGCTTAGCAACAGCAAAAGTAGCACGATAAGTTTGGGTATAATCGCAGGGGTTAACAATAGTAAAGCCAGGCAACATTTTGACCAGCCCAATATCTTCCATTATCTGATGTGTAGCGCCATCTTCTCCTAAAGTAATACCAGCATGTGATGCACAAACTTTTACATTCTTCTGTGAATAAGCAATCGACTGTCGGAGTTGGTCGTAAACCCTGCCTGTTGCAAAGTTAGCAAAAGTACCTGCAAAAGGAATTTTCCCGCCTGTAGCAAACCCTGCAGCAACGCTCATCATATTTGCCTCTGCTATTCCAGACTGAAAAAAACGTTCGGGAAATTCTTTAGCAAAAGCGTCCATCTTAACCGAACCACTAAGGTCAGCACATAATGCTACTACATCCTTATTTATCTTCCCTATTTCAAGCAAAGCATCACCAAAACCTGACCTTGTATCTTTATTCCCTCTGTTTATATATTCTGTCATTTTATTCAAATTTTTTATTGAAATAAATTAATTCTTGTAGTTTTTCCCGATTCAATCTTAAAACTCTTTTCAACTGTATAAAAAGCTCTTGACACAAACCTTGACCTGAATACTACTCTGTAATTACCAGGTAAAAGATATAATGTATGATTATCTGAATTTTCATCTAAATTATAAATCCATTCTAATTTATTTTCATTTTCGTGATATAAACTTCCATAACCTTTTGCAAAAGACTTGATAACTGCAATGCCCGCATTTGGAATTTCAACTGTAGTTGTATGACTTTGAGAAACTTCCACATCATTTATTTTTAATCTTGGCAAACACAAAACTTCAATATCATATTTACCAACAATATATTTTTCAGAAGTTCCAAAATATTGAACATTCAATGTATTTAAATCACCTGATTTGCGAATTATACATGGCAAATTCTTATTAGTAACATTAAATCCTCCTGTTTTTAACTGTAAAAAACCCTGAGGCACTTTAACAGGAATTACAGTATGTTTACCTGGCTCAAGTTTAACACTGTCGATATTGGCAGGCGGTATTGTATGTACAATTATGTCATATATTGACAATGGATCAATAACTAAGGTATCGGGAACGCCGTTGCTATTTAAAGTATGTATAAAATTATATCTTATGCTTTTAGAAAAATTATCATAAAAAGTCATATTCACATTAGTTTCTGTAGCTTTGTTGTTAATATCAAGCAAATTAACCTGAGCAGTAGTAGAATTAAGTGCTTGTGAAATAACAACTTTTAAAGCGGTTCTGAAAGAAGTTTCACTTGTAGCATCATAATAAGTGCCAACACAATCAAAAGCTTCCTTAAAATTCTTGCCTATACCAATTACAAAAGGTTTTAAAATAATACCTTTTTTTTGAAGAGCCAACGATACAGCACAGGGGTCGCCTCCACATTCTTCAATACCATCAGTAATCAAAACAATAATATTACGACAATTATCGCATTCGGGAAAATCTTTTGCTGCAGCTTCTAGCGATAAAGCTACAGGCGTAGTACCTTTAGGTGAAATTGCTTTTAATTTATTTTGAATTTTTGAAATATTATCAGGACCAAGTGGCACCTCAAGTCTAGTATCATCACAATCTTGAGGTGGGTATTTCTTAAGATGCCCAAATACTCTCAACCCAAGTTCTAGTTTAGGAGTCCCTGCTAAGCTGTCTAATAGTTCTGAAAGCAGTTTTTGAGCAATATTTATTTTTAAATCGCTTTGCCACCTGCCAGTCATACTAAGTGAAGCATCAAAAATAAACATTAATCGCGTAGTAGGTACTGGTTGCTCCTTATCAATTGCAATAGTTTGCGCCAAGCTACGATTAACTATTAACGAAACAAGACATAACAAAATAAAAAAACGACTAATAATTTTATAAATCACAATATTAATTTTATAAAAAATTAAAAATCATCATTAGCATTTAGGTTAAATTGCGATAATGCTTTTTCTAACTGTTCGTCGTTAGGAGGTACTCCATGCCATTTGTGAGTATTTTCCATAAAGTCAACTCCTTTTCCCATAATGGTTTTCATAATTATAACAACAGGTTTTTGATTACCTGTAAGCGATTTGGCAATATTAATTTTTTCAATTACTTCTTTCATAATATTACCGTTCATTTCAACAACTTCCCAACCAAAAGCAATCCATTTAAGTTTTAAATCTCCCAATGTAATTACATCATCTACATTTCCGTCTATTTGTTTTCCGTTGTAATCGACAACTGCAATCAAATTGTCGACTTTATGAGCAGCGGCAAACATAGCAGCTTCCCATATTTGTCCTTCTTGTAGTTCACCATCTCCAGTTAAGCAAAAAACGTAATTAGGATCATTGTTAAGTTTTTTAGACAGAGCAGCTCCAATAGAGCACGAAAGCCCCTGTCCAAGTGAGCCAGAAGCAATTCTTATTCCAGGCAAACCTTCAGCAACAGCAGGATGTCCTTGTAATCTCGTGTTTAATTTTCTTAATGTTGATAATTCGCTTTTTGGAAAATAACCAGTTCGTGCTAGAACGCTATACCAGGCAGGGGCTACATGTCCATTCGACAGAAAAAACATATCTTCACCTTTACCGTTCATAGTAAAAGTTGCAGATGAATGTTTCAAAATATCAAAATACAAGGCTACCAAGAAATCTGTACAGCCTAAAGAACCGCCAGGATGACCCGATGCAGCTCCGTGTATCATTCTTAAAACATCTCGTCTAACTGTACAAGCAATTTTCTCTAATTCTTCAATAGTTTTTTGCATAATCTAAAAAAAATCAAATAATTTCAGTTGTCAAAATTACAGGTTTTATTTAATTTGAATAATATTAATGTAAAAATATTCATTCAAATAATTTATCTGAGTGGTCTTTTCTTTATCATTCCGCCTTTGGTATCTTTAATACTACTCATTATAACAAAAGCATTGGGGTCAATTTTTTCAATTTCAGATTTAAGTTTAGATACTTCTAAACGTGTAATAACAGTATAAAGTATGTCAGTTTCTTTGAGTTTTTCACCTTTTTTGGCAAAACCTCTCATACCTTTGTATATTGTTACTCCACGTCCAAGTTTTTCTATTATCATTAATCTTATATCATCATTTTTAAGTGAAATTACTGTAACACCTGTGTACTCTTCAATTCCCTCAATTATAAAATCAATGGTTTTTGAAGCTACTAAATATGTTAATATTGAATACAAGGCAGTTTCGAGCGAAAGCAAATATGCAGCTACAGAAAATATTATAATATTAACATATAATATTACAGCTCCTATTGTAATACTTAGTTTGCGGCTTAAATAAACAGCAAGAATTTCGGTACCATCAAGAACAGCACCACCTCTCACCGCTAAACCTATCCCTGCTCCGAGAAAAAATCCCCCGAATACTGCTACTAATATTTTATCGTGAGTACTAACTGGTACTTCAATAAATGCAATAGCAACTGATAAACCAATTATTGCCAATGCTGTTTTTATTGCAAATTGCTTATCAACAGTTTTTATACTTAGTAGTACAAAAGGCAGGTTTATAAAAAATATAAGCCAATGCAAGGGAAATCCTGTAACAAATTTTGTTAACAAAGATATTCCTGTAACTCCACCATCTATTAAATAATTTGGAATAATAAAGGCTTTTAACCCAATGATTGCACATCCTATTCCTAAAATTATGGAAAATGAGTCCTTTAAAGTCCTCAGTGTATCAAATTTTTTGTTTTTTGCAATTTTCCCCTTTTGAAATAACGAAAGATTTTGATTTTCTTTATCTGATTTTTCCTGAATATTAATAAAAGTGTTTTTTAAAGATGCAGGCATTAAATTTTGCTTTTAATTTGGTAGAATAATATTCAACAAATTTAAATAAAATCTGTTTTTGCTTTCAGTTTCTTTATTAATATAATTTAAATTTATATATTAAAATAATAAATATTAATAAATTTTAGCTTTTTGTCGATTTTTATAAATTCTTTATCTATATTTTATAACAATAATTTTTTTTCAACTTATCAAACTCCAGTTTTCTGACTTTGATTGTAAAATTTTTAACTGAAATAATATACGACAATTTTTCTCTAAGCTGAGGTCAGAGTCTTCTTCAAGAATTTCTTCGGCAATTTTTCTGGCATATTTTACAATTTTTTCATCTTTAGCAAGATCCGAAAGTCTTAAATCAATTATACCACTTTGTTGCGTACCCTGCAAATCGCCAGGACCTCGGAGTTTTAAATCAGCTTCGGCAATTACAAAACCATCTGTTGTTTTAACCATTGTTTCAAGACGTTTTTTACCATCAGCAGTAAGTTTATACCCCGACATCAGAATGCAGTACGATTGGTCGCTACCACGCCCGACTCTGCCTCTTAACTGGTGCAATTGCGACAAACCGAAGCGTTCAGCATTTTCTATTATCATAATTGAAGCATTAGGAATATCAACACCAACTTCAATTACAGTTGTTGCAACCATTATTTGTGTTTCACCCTTCACAAAACGCTGCATTTCATATTCTCTGGCGGCAGATTTCATCTGCCCATGCACAACACTCACAGCATACTCAGGCAAAGGGAATGCACGAGAAATACTTTCATATCCATCCATTAAATATTTAAGGTCTAAGCTTTCAGATTCATTTATAATTGGATAAACAACATATATTTGTCGACCTTCTTTAATTTTTTGTTTCATAAAACCAAAAACCTTCAACCTTGCAGAATCGTAGTAATGATAAGTTTTTACAGGTTTACGTCCTGGTGGTAATTCATCTATAACTGAATAATCCAAATCGCCGTACAATGTCATAGCAAGAGTTCGTGGAATAGGTGTAGCAGTCATAACTAAAATATGTGGAGGAACAACATTTTTTTTCCACATCGAAGCTCTTTGTGCAACGCCAAACCTATGCTGTTCATCAATAACTACAATACCAAGATTTTTAAACTGAACGCTATCTTCAATAAGAGCATGAGTTCCAATAAGAATTTTAATATCGCCCATTAGCAAATCCTGATATATTTTTTTTCTCTTTGCAGTTTTTGTTGAACCAGTTAGCAATTCAATGTAAACGTTCATATTGTCAAGCATTTTTGTAATAGTTTCAAAATGCTGAACTGCAAGAATTTCGGTTGGAGCCATCAAACAAGTCTGATATCCATTATCAATAGCCATAAGGATAGTCATTAGAGCCACAAGGGTTTTCCCACTTCCAACATCTCCCTGCAACAATCTGTTCATTTGTTTACCTGTTCCAACATCAGCTCTTATTTCTTTGATTACTTTTTTTTGAGCATTAGTTAACTCAAACGGAAGATGTTTATGATAAAAATCATTGAATACATCGCCAATAATTGTAAATTTATTCCCTAATATTTTTTTGCTTCTTAAAATTTTAGTCATTATCAGCCTCAACTGAATAAAGAATAATTCATCAAATTTTAAACGATTACGAGCTTTTTCAAGTTTGAAATTATTTTCGGGAAAATGTATATTTATTAGAGCCTCTTCGCGTGAAACACATTTAATTTTTTGCAATACATAATCTGGCAATGTTTCATTAATATTGCCCTTTAACATATCTATAAGATTTCGTGTTAAACGTGAAATACCACGACTATCCAAACCATTAATCCTGAGTTTTTCAGTAGAGCTGTATAAAGGCTGTAATCCTTTGGGCGTATTAGCCTTATCGGGCGTTACTTCTTCAATTTCGGGGTGTGCAATATTAAACTTTCTGTTAAAAAGCGTAGGTCTGCCAAATACAATATATTCGGTGTTAGCTTTAATTTTTTCTTTTACCCACTTAATGCCTTGAAACCAAACGAGTTCAATATCACCTGTATTATCCCTAAATGTTGCTACAAGTCGCATAGCACGGTTTTTACCTATTGTTTCAAGCGAAACAATGCGTCCCTTAAGCTGAACAAACGACTGTTCAATATCTATATCCGATATATTATTAAAAACGCTTCTATCAATATAACGATAGGGATAATAAACAAGCAAATCTCCAAAAGTTTTTATATTAAGTCCTTTAGCCAATAATTCAGCTCTTTTAGGACCAACTCCTTTCAGGTATTCAATTGATGTTTCTTCAAAGCTTGCTCCCATAAGGATATTAAATATTTACCAATCCTTGTTAGAAAGAACAGATGATATTATTGTTGTTGTTAAAAACCCTACAAGTCCGCCTTTTATAGCATTTGCAGTTTTCTTTTTTCGTGCATAATCTTTAAAACCATTCTTAAAATAGTTGTTATTTTGGCATTTGCTTGGCATTTCATCAAAATATTTTCTTTTAGGACCAGTTGCCCCAATGGCAATAGAAGCTACAACGGGGACTGGAGCCCCCCAGAACTGATAATAACCACCGGCAGCACCTGCAATAAATCCAAATACTGTTGCCCATGGTGCCTTATAATTTTGTCTGCCCCACTTCTCACCAAAAACAAACGATTGCATATCATTAGTGCTAAGTGTAAATCCGCTGTTTAAATCCATTTTGTACAAAATTTTCTCTTTACCATCATTATATTTTACCGAAAAAACTGATGCTGTTTGTATTCGTTTTATCGATGTTTTTTTTCTTTTAACACTAATATATTCATCATTAATCTCTAAAATATTTTTTTCTAACATTTTACCATTTACCAGCAATATTGTATCCTGAGCTTCTGATGTAAAGTATAAACTTAATAATATAATCCCTAATAATTGTGCAAAAAATAATCGTACCATAATTTTTTTTAAAATAATTTTCAAACCTAATTAAAATTTTAATAAGAAATTAAAAAAAATAAATAAAATGCTGATTTTTTTTATATTTGTTCAAACAAAAAAAAATATTGAGCAATTTTAAATTTTTTAAGTATATTTGTAAAACATTTTAATGTTTAATTTATACAATAAATTCGGAAAAAAGTAAGTTTAATAGCAAATTAATTAAGTTAGAAGAATTACGAATCGTTAAGAATAAAATATTTTTTAGTAATATAACTGAAAAAACAATATCACTATGCAATTAAAACCTTTAACAAATTCATTAAAACCTTTAACTCTTGCTGCGATAATATCAAATATACCCTCTTTTGTATATTCAGATATAGATAGTTTTAGCGGAATAACTTATGCATCTAATAGCATAACAGCAGCATACATTAATGAAGTCGATAAAACCGATACAGCTGTATGGTCACAAAAATTTGCATTTGACTTTTATCTTGAAAAATGGAAACAATCCGCACTCTTTTTATCTTCGACAAAAGATATTATTGAAAATGAGAATTTTAAAGCTATTGTTGCAATGGGAAAAGGTGCTGTGCCTTATATCATTAGCGAAATAGACACAAAACCTTCCTCTCTGGTATGGGCTCTTAATTTTATTTTTGAAAAGAAAATTACTGATAAACCCGATGCAACAATTTCAGAAGCTTGTAAATTATGGGTGAAAGCATTGAAGAAATAAAAGCCAGAGTAATACAGTGGTTCCCAAAGTTATCAAACGATTGTACATTGTTTTATGAAAAGAAGCCTAAACTAACCGAATTTAGAAATTTAAAACTTTCATATAATATTTAAATATTTTTTAGTATATTTGTATTAGTAAAACTTTAAACTTGTTAAACCCTCATTTCAATTGATAATTGCCGTTGTATATAGCAAATTGCATATAAAATTAGCTTGTTAAAAAATATATAAGAAGATAATTAATAACTTGTTCGTTTCATACTATACTTTTGAAACTTGACACTAATATATTAAAATATGAAAAAAAAATTGTATGCTTTAAATTCAGTTATTGTTGTTTGTGCTTGCTTGTGTTTAAATGTTAACAACTCTTTATTTTCCCAAACATCAATAGTTTGGGAAAGAAGCTATGGGGGCAGCGGCGGTGATTTTGGAAAAACCATTTGCACTGCTGTTAACGGAAACTTTTTGCTCGGTGGTTACACAAATTCTAACGATGGTGATATTAGCGGTGCCATTGGTAATATGGATGTTTTTGTTATGTGTATTGATAGTTTCGGAACAATAAACTGGCAAAAAAATTATGGTGGCTCAGGAAACGACTTTATTCACGGACTTTTGGCAACCAAAGACGGCGGAGCTGTGATTGAAGGCTTTACTATGTCGACTGATTTGCCCGGCTATAAAGATGCTTACGACGTTTGGCTTACTAAAATTGACGCAAACGGGAATATTGAATGGCAAAAAACTTACGGCGGAACTGGTGATGACGGGCTACACGGCGTTGATGTTAAAGAGCATCCACAAGGCGGGTATATTATGACTACAAGTACTGAATCTGATGATGGCGATATAACTGGAAATAAAGGTGCAGGCGACAGTTGGCTTGTCAGATTATCTGCTTCGGGTGATATTAAATGGGAAAAATGTTTGGGTGGTTCGGCTGACGAAGATACTCATGTTGTTCTTATTGCTTCTGATACAGGTTATGTTGTTGCTGGTCATACTACGTCTACTGATGGTGACGTTAGCGGACTGCATAGTCCTGGACTTGACGACGGATGGGTTTTCAAAACCGACTCTTTAGGAAATCTTGAATGGCAAATGTGTATTGGTGGATCTGGAACTGAAATTTTTAATAGCGGTTACGAAGTTAATGGTGGTTTTGTATTTATTGGCTATTCCGATTCTGATGATGGTGATGTTAATCTTAATAAGGGTTGGGAAGACGGATGGATTGTTAAGATTGATATTAATGGTAATCTGCTTTGGTCAAAAACTTATGGCGGCTCTCAAGGTGATTTTTTCTCTAATGTAATAAGTTACGATAAAGATATTATTAATATATGCGGATTAGCAAGTTCTTTAGACGGAGATGTTCAAGGCAATAAAGGTTATGCTGACTATTGGGTTGTACAACTTGATGCTAATGGCGATTTACTTTGGCAGAGATGTGCAGGTGGTCCCGAATCCGACAGAGGTGAATTTATTTATCCTTTATCTGATTCTTCTTGGTTAGTTACTGGTTTTTCTATGTCGTTATCGGGCGATATTTCTGTAAATCAGGGATTTACTGACGCGTGGACTTTCCGCCTCGAACTTGTTGATTGCTCAGGTATTAATGCTGATTTTGAGTACTCCCCTTTGTCTATATGTGTTAATGATATTATTAGTATTACTAATAACTCCTTAAACGCTGATTCTTCGGCTTGGTACATTAATGGTAATTATTATTCTTCGCTTTTTGAACCTGATTTTGTTTTTAATATCCCCCGTATTGACTCTATTGCATTAGTCGTATTTTCAGGTGTTTGCACCGATACAATGTATAAAATTATCGAAACAAAACCTTTGCCTTATGTTTCCCTTGGTGCCGATACTGTAATTTGTTATACATGTCATGTGTTCTTAGATGCTGGTAATCCCACTGCTTCTTATTTGTGGTCAACAGGCGAAACTACTCAACAAATTATTTCTTCTCAACATCCCGATACTATTAGCGTTATTGTAAATTTAAACGGCTGTGTTGCTTACGATACTATTATTGTCGACATTTTTACTAATATATATGATAACTTTCATGATAATTTGAAAATTTATCCCAATCCTATTGAAAATTTGATAAATATCAATTTTAATAATACAAAATCTAAAAATGTGTTTTATAAAATTATGAGCATCAGTGGCAAAGAGATTCAAAAAGGTGAAATTTCATCACATCAAAATATAATTGATATGTCAGAAATACC